>JBCCER010000033.1:0-30873 GCA_039030175.1 Pseudomonadota bacterium | reverse complement strand
GGAAGCGGGCTTGCCGGCTGCCCGCCTCCGACAATTGTCGCCGTCTGGCGCGACGATCCTTTTGCGCAACGCCCTTGACGAAACGCCGTCCGATCCCTTGGGTCAAGGCGTCGACGCCCAACTGGCGGCGCTTGCCCAAGCCAGGCGTCTTCCGGTCGTCGGTTTGGAAACCCATGAGGAGGCTCTGGGCAGTGTCTTTCGAATTGCCGATTGGATGGATCGATGGGTCAGCCCGGACAATGTGGTTGCTGGGGCCCTGCTGCAGATCGTGCTTGTCGATCGCGCCGGTCTGACACGAGTGCGACGACCGGGAAAGGTGGGCTCGGTTGCCTACCAAAGCGAAGATATCGGTTTTCTCGCCGAGTCGTTCGATCTGCCCGACACGCCGGTGCCGGAGTTTGAGCGCGAATTGCAAGAGATCACCCACGACTACATCATTACTGAGCGGAACTATCGGTTTGTCGATCGGATCATTAGCCGGGCGCCCTCTGGCCCCATCATGGTCGCGGTAGGGGCAGCCCATCTTGCAGGCGATGACGGTATGCTCGAATTGCTGGCCGCCGAAGGCTACCGGGCCACGCGCATCCCGCTGAATTAGACGGCCACTAGTCCTGGGCGGCTGCTGGCAGAATTTGGGCGTGTGCCCTTTGTGCACAATTGGTACGGCGGCAAGATCGACAGCTGTGTCCGACAGGGGTTTCCAGCGACTGTCGCGATGTAGCGAAACTGTCGCCATAAACGATGCGGTCGAGATAGGCAGCATCGCAGGCCAGCATCACGCTGAAGGTGACCGGCGGTTCGCCATAGGCGGCCATGCGCTTTTTGACATTCCGCGCAATGAACAGATAGCGCTCACCCTCCGGCATGACGGCCAGTTGGACAACCGGCCTTTCTGGCGTGGCAAAGGCGGCGTGAACTGCCCAGAGCGGGCAGGATCCGCCATAGCGAGGCATGCGCAGGCCGGAGACGCTAAAGGGTTTGGACAGGTTGCCCGCCGGGTCGGCCCGTAGAAACGAAAAGGGCACGCCTTCCGAGCCGACCCGCCGCAACGTCACCATTCGGTGAGCAACCTGTTCGAAGCTGCCTGAAAACAGCGCACACAGACGGTCGATGTCGTACCGCTCTCGTTCGGCCGCTTCCAAAAACCGGTCATAGGGAAACAGCAGGGCAGCGGCGCCATACGAGGCAAGGGCAGCGCTAGCTCTCTTACGGGCCTCGTTGGTGGTCAGCCGCTTATCGTCGATCGCCGCTTCAAGGATGGTCGATAGCTCTTGCGTGACATAAGCGCGGGCCTGCGCGAAGCGCGTTGTCGTCTGCGGTATTGCTGGCGAGTGCGGCTTGTCAATGCCATTGGCTGCAGCCAGACGCTCGGCGATCTGTGTGCTGATGCTTCCTGGCTGCCGTTCGAGGTCGGTGCGCAGATTGTCGGTCGCGTCTTCAAGAACCGGAAAATGGTTGCCGTGATGGATGAAGAAATCGTCAACTTCTTCTGCGGGTGAAGTCGGTCGCGCCTCGCCCAGCGAACCGCCTAGCAGGGTGATCATTTCCCTTGCGCTGCCGGCCAGCTCATCGCTCTGGGTAGTGATAATTGAGGTGAATCGCTGGCGATCGGTGTCGCCGATATCGCTGTGCTGCTCCAGGATTTCGGCAAAGGACCGGATAGCCGTAACACGGCTTAGGACCGTGTGACTAAGATCGCGGATCGTGGGGTCCTGGCTCAAACGGTCGGATAGTGCGATCGCGGTCTCTTCGGCGTCGCGATAGGCGCGGTGAAGTTGGATGAAGATACGTGCCCAGTCGGGATGCCGATCCACGAATTGGGCCGCGCGGTTTTCATCCACGCTTGGAACGGCAAGCGTTCGCGCAATCTCGAGGACATCCGACACCAGCCGAGGGTGTGCGGTTCCTGTCAGGTCTGCAGGGTCGATGTCCAAATGGACGGCGATCTTCCGCAAGAGACTGCCGCCGATCTGGCGCTTGTCATGCTCGATCAGGTTCAGATAGGCCGCCGAGATTCCGGCCGCCTTGGCCAGGGCGGCCTGGGTAATCTCCCGACCTTGTCGCCAGTCCCGAATTCTCTTTCCTGTATTGTTTCCCGCCACTTGCCCAGCCCAGGGTCGCGATTTTGTTAATAAATTAACAAGATAGAAGGCTGCGAAACAATAGTATTTACAAAATTTATCAGCGCCTTGTGTGCGCCGTTGGCCGCCATCCCTTTCGTTGATACGAGGGTCGAGGACGCAATTTCACGCCGTCTCAACGATCGACGACAGGGAGGAAACCATGAAAATCTTGAACAAAGGGGTCAGCCGGCGCAGCACGCTCAAAGGTGCATCGCTGCTCGCCGGTTCGGCAATCGCGGCCCCCATGGTGTTTTCCAAGGGCGCCTGGGCCCAGGACTTTTTGAACGATCCGGGCGATTCACCGACCGTGACCCTTGGTTTCAACGTGCCGCAAACCGGCGCTTACGCCGATGAGGGTGCGGATGAGCTGCGCGCCTATGAACTCGCCGTCAAGCATATCAACGGCGAGGGCGATGGCGGCATGCTGAACACCATGACGCCCAACGTGCTGACCGGGAACGGTCTGCTCGGCAAGCGCGTCGAGTTCGTGACCGGCGACACCCAGACCTCCGCCGATGAGGCCCGGTCCTCTGCCCGCCGTATGATCGAGCGCGACGGCGTCGTCATGTTCAGCGGCGGCTCATCGTCTTCGGTCGCGATCGCGCAGCAATCGCTGGCCCAGGATATGGGCGTGATCTTCATGTGCGGTCTGACCCACTCGAATGATACGACGGGTAAGGATCGCCGTCGCTATGGCTTCCGGCATTTCTTCAATGCCTTCCAGTCCGGGCTGGCGCTAGGGCCAGTGCTTGCCGAACAGATCGGTACCGAACGCCGCGCCTATCACCTGACGGCCGACTACACCTGGGGCTGGACCCAGGAAGAATCGATCGTCAACGCCACCGAAGGCCTCGGGTGGGAGACGGTCGAAACCGTCCGCACGCCGCTCGGCGCCGGCGATTTTTCGCAATACATCACGCCGGTCCTCAACTCAGGCGCTGACGTGCTGGTGCTGAACCACTATGGCCGCGATATGGTCAATTCCCTAACCCAAGCGGTGCAGTTCGGCCTGCGTGACCGTGAGTCCAATGGCAACAACTTCGAGGTTGTCGTGCCGCTGTACTCACGTCTGATGGCGCAAGGCGCTGGCGAAAACATCGCCGGCATCTTGGGCACGACGAACTGGCACTGGTCGCTGCAAGATCCAGGGTCGCAGGCATTTGTCGCCTCGTTCGGTCAGGAATACGGCTTCCCGCCGTCCCAGGCCGCCCACACTTGCTACGTCCAGGCTCTGCTATACGCCAATGCCGTGGAAACGGCCGGCACGTTCTATCCGCCAGAAGTCATCCGCACATTGGAAGGCTTCGAGTTCGACGGCATGGGCAATGGCCCGACGCTGTATCGCGCCGGCGACCATCAATGCTTCAAGGATGTGTTGGTGGTTCGCGGCAATCCAGAGCCGACCAGCCAATTCGACCTCCTGGAGGTCGTCCAAGAGGTGCCTCGCGAACAGGTCACCTATCCGGTCGATTTCTTCGAAGGGGAACTTGGGCCCTACGAAGTCGGTTGAGGCGTCGACCGGGAACTACGCCGGCCGGTTCCCCCACCGGCCGGCGTCTTCTCTTGTGGTATGCGTACGGTGACAGTTGGGTCTAAAGGGGTGGCGTAGGCATGGACGCATTTGTTCTTCAGATCTTGAATGGGCTGGACAAGGGCGGGGCCTACGCCCTGATCGCGCTCGGCTTGACACTGGTTTTCGGCACGCTGGGTGTGGTCAATTTCGCCCATGGAGCCCTCTTCATGTTAGGGGCCTTTTGCGCGGTGACCTTTAATGTGTTGCTGACCCTGTCCGACCGGGTGGTCGACCCGGAGATCACAGCTTTTACCGCCTATATTGAACAGCCTTATTTGGAGACCTGGTTCGGCGATTTCGGCGCCCAGCTGATCGATTACTCGGTCCCGTTGTCAATCCTGTTTACGATTCCGATCATGCTGGCCATCGGCCTGTCGATGGAACGCGGGTTGATCCGGTTCTTTTACAAGCGGCCCCATGCCGAGCAGATCCTGGTCACCTTTGGCTTGGCGATCGTGCTTCAGGAAATCGTCAAATCCTTCTATGGCGCCAACCCAATACCGATGTCCGCACCGGACGCCTTCGTCGGCACGGCCGAGATCGGGGCCTTGTTGGGCCTGGGCGAGGGGGTCGTCTATCCGTATTGGCGGCTGGTGTATCTCGCCTTTTCCTTGATCTTGATCGGCCTGGTCTTTTCGTTCCTGCGATTTACCACCTACGGCATGGTCGTGCGCGCGGGCATGCAGGACCGCGAAACGGTCGGCCTTTTGGGCATCAATATTCAGCGACGATTCACGGTCGTGTTCGGTCTGGCGGCTGTGGTTGCCGGCTTGGCTGGGGCACTCTACACGCCGATCTTGCCGCCGGACTACCACATGGGCATGGACTTCCTGGTTCTATCCTTTGTCGTCGTCGTTGTGGGCGGTATGGGCTCGCTTGGCGGAGCCGTCGCAGCCGGTTTCCTGCTTGGCATTTTGCAATCTTTCGCCTCCATGAACGAGGTGAAGGATCTGCTGCCCGGTATCGACCAGATCATCATCTATCTGGTGGCCGTCGTGGTCCTGCTGATAAGGCCGCGCGGCCTGATGGGCCGCAAGGGTGTGATGGAGACCTAAGCCATGATTTCCAAACGCACCCCCCGTCAAGACATGACCATGATGCTGATCTTCGCGTTGGCAGTCCTGACCATGCCGATCTGGCTGGCGCCGTTTGGCGCGGCTTATCCGGATCTCTTACAGAAGTTCGTCATCTTCGGCATCATGGCCGTTGGCTTTAACATTCTGTTCGGCCTGACGGGCTACCTGTCCTTTGGCCACGCGGCGTTCTTGGGCGTTGGGTCTTACTCGGCCGTATGGATGTTCAAGCTGTTCACCATGAACGTCATACCAGCGGTCATCATCGGCACGGTGGTGGCCGGGCTGTTCGCCGTCGTGATCGGCTATGTCTGCCTGCGCCGGTCGGGCATCTACTTTTCGATCCTGACGCTGGCCCTTGCGCAGATGTGCTACAACCTCGCCTATTCGGTGCTGACGCCGATCACCAACGGTGAGACCGGGCTGCAAATCCGGCCGACCGACCCGCGCTACATCGACGCGATGTTTCTGGACCCCAGCGAGCGGGTGCCGACAACGACACTGTTCGGCATCGATATGACCGGCTATGGCGGCTTTTACTTCTGTGCCGTCGCGTTGATCGTCACCTTCTTCATCTCGCTGCGGATTTTCCGCTCGCCCTTTGGCCTTAAGCTAAAGGCGATCAAATCCAACCAAAACCGCCTGAACTATACTGGCGTCAATCCGAGGCCGTATCTGCTCGTCGCCTTTGTCATTTCGGGCATGTATGCGGGCCTCGCCGGATCCTTGCTAGCCGTGACCGATCCGCTTGCGGGGGCTGAGCGCATGCAGTGGACGGCATCGGGCGAAGTCGTGTTGATGACCATTCTGGGCGGTGCTGGAACGTTGTTCGGTCCGCTGCTTGGGGCGCTGATCATCAAGTACTTCGAGAACATCTTCTCGGCCTTCAACGATGGGCGCCTTCACGAGATCTTTTCCTTTCTGCCCGATGGGGTGGAGAGCGCCGTTGTCGGCATCGCCGCTCAGTTCGTCGGCGAGGGATGGCACCTAACGCTGGGTCTGATGTTCATGCTGATCGTGATCTTCCTGCCGGGCGGTCTGATCGAGGGGCTGAACCACATCTTCAGTCGGCTGAGACCTGGCCGCGCCCGACGGCGCGCCGCTGCGGTCGAAGAAAAAGAGGCGGGTTGATCGGATGGATACCACCGTTCTGGATGTCTCGGACGTCAACAAAAACTTCGCCGGCCTTCAGGCCCTCTCGAACGTCAATCTGAAGATCTTGGAGGGCAAGACCCACGCGGTAATCGGTCCGAACGGGGCGGGCAAATCGACCCTGCTGAATGTCTGCGTCGGCAGGCTGCAGCCCGATACGGGGTCGGTTACCTTCGACGGTGAGATCATTACCGGCAAGAAGCCCTATGAGATCAATCAGGCCGGCGTCGCGCGGGTGTTCCAGACACCGGAAATCTTCGCCGATCTGTCGGTTGAGGAAAATGTCGTGGTGGCTGCCATGGCCAAGCGGGACGGCTCGTTCCACCCGCATGCCTTCCGCAACATGATCAGCGAGACCAAGATGCGCGACGAAGCGCTGGCCGTCCTCGACGATTTGGGGCTTAAGCGCATGCGCGACATGAAGGCCGAAAGCCTGTCGCGGGGCGATAAGCGCCGTCTCGAACTCGCCATGTGCCTGATCCAGCATCCCCGCCTGCTGCTGCTGGACGAGCCGACAGCAGGCATGTCGCGGCATGACACCAATCAGACGATCGAGGTGCTCAGGCGCATCAAGGAACGCGGCATGACTAAGGTGATCATCGAGCATGACATGCATGTCGTGTTCAGCTTGGCGGACTGGATCACCGTGCTGGCGCAGGGCGCAATCATCGCCGAAGGGCCGCCGGAGGAGATTAGAGGCAACCCCAAAGTTCAGGAAGCCTATCTGGGTGGAGCGCACGCATGAACGCCCAAGCCGCAGCCACGCTCGCGCACGAGCAATCGGACACCCCTGTCGCCTCCTACTTCGCCTGCAGCGATGTTCATTCCTACTATGGGGAAAGCTACATTGTTCAGGGCATCAGCTTTGCGGTCAGCCAGGGTGAGATCCTTGCTCTGCTGGGCCGCAACGGCGCCGGCAAGACCTCCACGCTGCGCACCATCGCCCGCGCCGGTTCCCCTGAGCTAAAGCAGGGCGAGATCTGGCTGGACAAAGCCGCGCTGCACACCATGCCCTCCCACAAGGCGGCCCAGGCGGGCGTGGCGCTGGTGCCTGAAGACAGGCGCATCATCGCCGGCCTGACCGTGGAGGAGAACCTCCAGCTCGCCCAAATCGCCGAACCGGTCGGCTGGTCGTTGGATAAGGTCTACGAGCACTTCCCGCGGCTAGCCGAAAGACGCAAGCAAGAGGGCGTGACCCTTTCCGGTGGCGAACAGCAAATGCTGGCCATCGCCCGCGCCCTCGCCCGCGACGTGAAACTGCTGCTGCTGGACGAGCCCTATGAGGGGTTGGCCCCGGTCATCGTCGAGGAGATCGAGCGCATCCTGCAAGGCGTGAAGGCGATGAACATCACCACCGTCATCGTCGAGCAGAACGCTGTTGCCGCCTTGAAGTTGGCCGACCGCGCCCTGATCCTAGACATGGGCGAAATCGTCTTCGAAGGCGACGCCCAGCATGTCTTGGACAACGAAGAATTGCGCCACGAATACTTGGCGATTTGACGTAGAGCCCGCGGTTTCAAGTGTCGGCGGTCGCTGCCTGTGGTGAACGGTTGGCCAGAAGCTCGGCAATTTATGAATCAGTGCAATCGACATTCGAACTCCTAGACAATTCGTCGAAAAGTTGTCTTACTGAAGCCAATGCTCCACACGCACGCCGCAAATTGAGAGACAGGGCCCGCAAATATGGCTCAGGTCTCTAAACTGCTGCGTGTGTTTGATCATTTGCCAATGAGGCGAACCGCGAAACTTGGCGCCGTTGCTTTGGTCGCGATCGCTTTCGTTGCGCCGGGTATGGCACAGGACGATCTTCGCAGTGCCGAAGATAACCTTTTGCGCACTCTCACAGCTGCAGAGGCCCGGTTAGGGGATCAGCATCCTGCTTTGGTGGATAGCCTTAACGACCTCGCTGAGTTTTACAGGGAGAGACTGCGCTATCCAGAGGCTGAAATCCTCTATCAGCGATCGCTAGCGATCAGAGAGGAGGCCTTAGGCCCAAATCATGCAGATGTCGCCCTGAGCTTGAATGACTTGGCAATTGTTTATCGGGCGCTGCAGAGGAACGGCGAAGCACAGGTACTCTACGAGCGCGCTCTGGAGATCGCAGAGTCAGCGCATGGTCCCAACCACATACTTGTGGGTACGATTTCGAACAATCTGGCTTTGGTGCTGCGCGATCTGGGAAGGTATGCGGAGGCTGAGTACTTCTTCGAGAGGGCACTTGCGGTTGTTGAAGGGGAATTGGGATCGGACCACAGGGAAGTCCGCCATGTTCTCAACGGCTTGGGTGGGCTCCTTCGGAATGCTGGGAGGTTTGAAGAGGCCTTGCCGTTTCTTCAACGAAGCGTGTCGATTGCAGAGGCGACGCTCGGTGCCAGTCATCCCGATGTTGCTCTTGGCCTTAACGATCTCGGGCTAGTGTACCAAGAAATGGGTCGCTTCCGCGAGGCGGAGGAGTTGTTTGAGCAAGCCCTTGGAATCTCCGAATCTGCGTTGGGTCCCGAGGACGATCAGGTTGCAACGACGCTTTCCAACTTGGCCGTAGCCTATTGGAGCCAAGATCGACTTGTCGAGGCGCTGCCTTTGTTAGAGCGGGCATTCGCAATCAAAGAGTCGATCCTAGGTCCCGAACACCCCGACGTTGGCACCATGATCAATAATGCAGGATTGATCTATCAGGAAATGGGCGAATACGTTGAGGCCGCGCTGAAGTTTGAGCGTGCCTTATCGATTGCCGAGGTGACACTTGATCCCGCACATCCCATCGTTTCTCTGCGGTTAAACAATCTTGCTCAGCTGTATAGGCTTCAGGGGCGGTATGCCCTGGCGATACAGCTGTTGAACCGGGCTCTGACATTGGCCGAAACCACATTCGGTTTTGAACATCCTCGAGTGGGACTTGTTCTGAACAATCTGGGCCTAGCCTATCGTGAATGGGGCGAGTTTAGGCGAGCTGCGCGAATGTTCGAGCGAGCTCTGGATATTGCAGAAGTAGCATATGGTCCCGAGCATCCAATTTTCGCCGTTAGGCTCATCAACTTGGGATCATTGTATGCTGATCTAGACAGGTTGTCTGAAGCTAAGTCTTTGTATGAGAGCGCACTGTCGATCTTTGAATCTGCTTACGGTCCCGAACATAGTGGCGTGGGCCGAGTTCTGGAGATGCTTAGCCAAGTCAATCGAGAGCTGGGGCAGCTTGATGAAGCCGAGGCATTAGGCGAACGAACCTTGGCCATCGCAGAATCATCACTTGGTCCGACTCATCCTAACGTCGCGGGAAGTCTTGTGGCCTTAGGGCTGGTGCTTCGGGATCAAGGCAGGTTTGACGAAGCGGAACTGATCCTCGAGCGGGCGGCAACGATTTACGAGTATTCCTACGGCAGCGATCATCGGCGGGCCCGAGAGGTTCGGCTAATCTTGGATCGTATTGGACCTCTTTAGGTCTACCCAGGTCGCTATTGCTCGATGACTTTCTCAGTCATCAGCACTCAGGCAAGTTCACCGCTAGCCCACCCAAGCTGGTTTCCTTGTACTTTTCGTGCATGTCGAGGCCGGTTTGGCGCATGGTTTCTATGCAGCTATCGAGCGGGGTGATGTGGACGCCGTCGCCGCGCAGGGCCAGGGAGGCGGCGGCGATGGCTTTGACTGCGCCCATGCCGTTGCGCTCGATGCAGGGGACCTGAACCAGGCCACGCACCGGGTCGCAGGTCATGCCGAGATGGTGTTCCAACGCGATCTCCGCGGCGTTTTCGATCTGGGCGTTTGTGCCGCCGAGGACGGCGCAGAGGCCGGCGGCCGCCATGGCGGAGGCGGAGCCGACCTCGCCCTGACAGCCAACCTCTGCCCCCGACACCGAGGCGTTGTGCTTGATCAGGCCGCCGACGGCGGCGGCGGTCAAAATGAAGTCGGGGATCAAGCCGGGGTCGGCGCCGATGCAATGGTCGAGATAGTAGCGCAGCACGGCGGGAAGAACGCCTGCCGCGCCGTTGGTCGGCGAGGTCACCACGCGCCCGCCGGCGGCGTTTTCCTCATTCACGGCCATGGCGTAGACCGAGACCCAATCATGGACCGCATGGGGGTGCAGCGCGTTTCGGTTTTTGTCTTTTTCCAAACTCTCGCGGATCGACGCGGCCCGGCGGCGGACCTTCAGCCCGCCCGGCAGTTCCCCGGTTGTGCGCATGCCCCGCTCGATACAGTCATCCATCGTTTTCCAGATGGCATCGATACCGGCATCGAGGGTTGAGGCGCTGTGAAAACAAAGCTCGTTTTCCCGCTTCATCGCCGCGATCGACTTGCCACTCGCCTCGCCCATTTCCAGCATTGAGGCGGCGCTGTCGAACGGATGGGGGCAATTGGCCTGCGGGCCGGGCTGGCCGCTCCAGCGCATGGCCTCCAATTCGCCGTCGGTGGCGATGAAGCCACCCCCAATCGAGTAGTAAATCTCGCGCAGACAAGAGGCCCCATTCTGGTCGAAAGCCTCGAAAACCATGCCGTTCGGATGGCCAGGCAAGGGGTCGCCATAGTCGAAGACGATGTCCGTCTGCGGATCGAAGCGCAGCCTGGGCAAGCCGGCCGGGGCGAGATGCTTGGTCTTGGACAGGTGGTCGAGCGTCTGTTCGGCGTGGTCAAGTTCCGGCGAAGCGGGGGTAAGGTCCAAAAGGCCCAGCGCCACTGCCCGGTCGGTGGCATGCCCCTTGCCGGTAAAGGCCAGCGAACCGTAAAGCGTCGCCGTGACATGGGCGGGACTTTGGCCAGACTGAAAGCCCTCGTGCAAAGCCGCCAAAAACCGTCGCCCCGCCACCATCGGCCCCATCGTGTGCGACGATGACGGGCCGATTCCGATCTTGAAAATGTCAAGAACGCTTAAGAACACGGGGGGAGCTTCCCTGCTTTTGCTGGCTAAAGGACGAAGTTGGTGAGCACGAAGCCGATGATCGTGACCACCCCCAGGCCCGCGACAATTGGGTCCCACCCGCTTCGAAACCGCTTCATGGCCGGCACGGTCCACTTGGCGATCACGGGCATGATGAACAGAATGATGGCCAGGATCGGCGCAACCAGGGCCTCGATCAGATTCATCACGCTAACGTTGAGGTACGCGATCGCCCAGAGGATGAGAAAGATCACCAGCGCGGAGATGAGGTTGAGCCGGCGATGGTTGATCTCGCGGCCCGGCGAACGGCTATGGATCGCCTCGACCACCAGCCCCTTCAAGCCTTCATGCGCGCCCATGAAGTGCCCGAAGAACGAGCTGACGATGGCGACGAAGGCAACCAGGATCGCCAGCCAGCCAAAGATCGCGCTGTCCGAACTTTGGGCAAGGATGGTCAAGATGGGCAGGTTCAGCGCCTTTGCCTGATCGACCTCCTCCGGCGTCATCGTCAGGACGCAGGAGAAGACGAAAAACATGATGAAGATCGTCAGCAGGGCGGCGTTTCGGAACAAGACCCGAGAAGTAAGCTTCTCGGCCCTGTCGCCGTAATTGTGCCGGAAGTAATGCACGAAGGTGGAGACCGCCGGGGAATGGTTGAAGGCAAAGACCAGTACCGGGAGCGTCAGCACGATGGTGAACAGGAAGGTGCCGATATCGAACGGCTCGGAAAACTGATCCAGCGACCATTGCGGTATGAGATAGAGCGACAGACCAAGAATAACGGCGAGCAGCGGCCAGACGACGATCTCGGTAACCTTCAGGATAACCTCCGACCCGCCCATCATGATGGCGACCAGAATGCCCACGCAAAAGAAGCTGACAATGGCACGCGGCGGTTCGCCAAGCCCCAATTGCACCGTGATGACCTCGTTGATGATGTTGGTCAGGCTGATGCCGTAGATCATCACGATTGGAAAGATCGCGATGAAGTAGCCGAACGTAATCAACGTGCCCATGGCTGGGCCGAAATGTTCCTCGACCGCGTCGGTGATATCGCCTTCTTTCTTCGATTGTGCCAGGCAGACCCGCGACAGGCCGCGATGGGCCAGAAAGGTCATGGGGCCGATTAGGATCGTCAGGAAGATCAGGGGCCAGATGCCACCGGCTCCCGCATTCAGCGGAAGGAACAGAATGCCGGCGCCGACAGCCGTGCCGAACAAGCTTAGCAGCCATTCCCGATCGTCCCGGCCGAGATGGGGGGCGTGCGCGGTCCCGCTTGCTGTTTGATCGGCCAAGACCTTCGCTCCCTTTACTGTTGATTCGTTCGCCGTTTTTTATAACGACCTGTTCAGGAGCATGACCGCACGCGATGGGCGAGGCAAGTTGTGCGCATGCCCCATGACATGTTGGTGAAGGCGTTGCCGGCAGGTACTTCCAAATCGAGTTACGGCTTCAGGCCGCAGGATGAGCATTGAGCATGACGTACGAAGAATTCAATGAGTTTTGCGGATCGTTGCCGGCCACGACCCATGTCGTTCAGTGGGGCGGCGCGCAGGTCTGGAAGGTCGGGGGAAAGGTCTTTGCCATCGGTGGTTGGTCCAACGGTCAGCCGGGTATCACCTTCAAAACCACTGAACTGTCGTATGAAATCCTACAGGATCAGCCTGGCCTGCGTCCGGCGCCGTATTTGGCATCGCGCGGTATGAAATGGATTCAACATTATGACCAGCCGGGCCTGCCGGACGATGCGCTGCGCGACTATCTTCGCCAGTCTCACAAGATCGTGGCGCAGGGCCTGTCGAAAAAGAAGCGCAGCGAACTGGGGCTGGAATAGGACCGCTCACATCTCAGCCAGAAAAAATCTACGCGTGTGTGATGGACCACACAGCGGGGCCAATCCCGAACTGGCATAGTCCTTTCATTCCAGGGCGGCTAGCCCGCCCAATTTTTCTTCTTCCTCCCTCCACCTTAATCGGGCATCGCGCAAAACGATGTCCGATTTTTTTGACTGCCGCTAATTCGTTGGGCCGAGCCTTCGCAAGGATCAGGGTAGGCCGAGCTTATGCGGCTCGACCCAACCCTATTCTCCTCGGTGTCAGAAGCCGATCAAGGACAAGGCGACCAGCCCCACCAGCATCAGTGCGGTCGAGACCAGCGATCCTTTCAGCGACCTCGAATGGGCCAACTTTTCTTGCCAGATCCGTTCCGATTCCGAATGTTCGATCTTCGTCATGATACATCCCCATCTCTGCAAGTGCGTTGGGGAGACTGTGACGGATCGCGGCGTTTGGAACTGTAGGAATTCGCACAAGATTTGCGCATGAAGAGCCCATTTCTGGCTCAAATCCTGGGGTTTTTGTGACCTAGTTCACATTTTGGCGGTCTGTGCTTGGACTGCTAGCGACGATAGTTCCGCCTTCAGCCAGACCTTAAAGGCGCGCACGTGAGGGTTCGCACTTCCCTCGCGACCGGTGACCAGCCAATAGGCATCGCCTGTCGGGTAGCGACCCGGGAAGGGCGCTACAAGACACCCTCGCTCCATGGCATCGTTCGCCAGCGTATCCCAGGCCAGAAAGGCGCCCTGGCCGGCGATGGCCGCGTCAAGGCAGAGCGAAGCGTCGGAGAATATCGGCCCCTCACCCAGAATATCCGGGGTCAGTCCATGGGGCCCCAGCCAGACCGACCAGTCGAACATAGCGCGCGGGTCGCGGATGATGGGGATTTTGGAAAGATCCGCTGGGGTGGACAGGGTTTTGGCCATGTCGGGGTGGCAAACCGGAAAGACGATGTGGTCGTGCAGCTTTTCGGCCTTGACCCCTGGCCAGCCACCGGGGCCCACTCGGATGCAGGCGTCGACGTCGGAAAAGGTCGGGTCAATGAGCGTGACCTCCGCGTCGAGCCTAATCTTGATTTCCGGATGCAGCTCGTGAAATTGGTTAAGCCGCCATACCAGAAACTTGCCGGCAAAGACCGGCGCGGCGGAAATCGTCAGAACGTCGGATTCCGCGCCGCTGGCCAAGGCTACGGCGCCTTCCAACTCGGCAAACCCAGTGGTCAAGCGGTGCAATACTTCCTCACCTAGCGATGTCGGTTTCAGACCCTTGGGATGTCGCTCGAACAACGGGCGGCCCAATTGCCGTTCCGTCTTCTGAATTTGCTGGCTGACTGCACCGACGGTGACGCCCAGCGCATCGGCCGCCGGCTGAAGCCCGCCGAGACGCCCCACAACTTCAATGGCACGCAGACCGTTTAGAGGAGTTCGATTGAGGTGTTTCATATAGAAAATCTATATTCAAGTTGAGGAGAAATCCATAGTTTGATAGCCAAATAGGCATCATGATTTAGAGATGTTAAACCATATCTCCAAAATTATGCGACGGCTTCGGGCGCGATTTGTCCGTCCAAGCCACGCCTCGGTGGCACCGGCCGCGCGTTGGTGCGCCGATCCCATGTCCCATCCGGCACTGCGTGACATGACCCAGCGGCAACTCGCCGATTTACCGATGCCGCGCCAGCGCTTTGGCTATTCAACCATCAGGCTTCAGCAGGCGGCGAACGACCGGCGCCAGTGCCATGGCAAACGGCTCAAGCTGGTCGGCATCCAGATGAAGCCCGTCGATTTTTCCGGGTCCGACAATTTTTGACATATCGAAACACTCCGCGCCGAACGCGGCCGCAATCGGCGGATAGGTCTCGCTCAACTGGCGCGAGGCCGTCCGCGCGGTGTCGCCGTCAAACCAGGTGCCGATAAAGGTTTTTTCGATCTCGCCAACGTTCGGTGGGACCAAGACCAGGATCTTTGGGGCCTTGCCCTCCGGCCCGCAGGTTGACGTTGCCGCCGCCTCGACGACCCGGCCCAGCGCGCGGGCAATCTCGTCTGCGGTGATCGCAAAACGCCGTTTCAAATCGTTGGAGCCCAGCATGATGACCAGAAGATCGACTGGCATGTGGGTTTTCAGGGTGTTCGGCAGGTCGGCCAAACCGCTCATGCCGCCAAGTACGGGGTCGTCAAAGACGGCGGTCCTTCCACTCAGCCCCTCCTCAATCACGTGGTAGCCATTGCCCAGCTCGGTCTGCAGGCGTCGCGTCCAACGCTCGGCGAAGCCAAAGCGGACAAAGTTTGCGCCTTCTGAGGGGTCAAACCCCCAGGTGATGGAATCACCGAAACAAACAACGGTTTTCGGATTGTCGGCGTCGGCCATGTCTGTTCACCTCGTTTGGGCTTCCATTTTCTTTGATACCTCTAAACATGCCGTTTTGCGAGTTGACGGATTGTTTGCTGGATTATCTAGACCTTCCAAAATACCATCAAGCAGAAGAAGTACTCGCATTACTGACACTATTATTCTTGCGGCCTGACCATGTGAAGGCATGTCATGAGCCGCGATAGTGCGATCGTTACTCCACAGTGGGGACGGGCCATGAGTGACAACGGACCGGCTGAGGGCAGCGGCAACATGACGACGAAGGGGCTGTCACTCAACGAACTCTCCGACCGATTGAGGCCAACCGTTGACGCGCTCGAAACCGAGCGGCGATCGGTACTTAGCGCCACCATCATGCGGGCCGCCATAGGGGCTGGGGGCGGTGCCTTGCTCGCCGTTATTCTCGCGCTGTTCGGCCTGTCCTTGCTGATCCCCATCATCCTACTTCTGGGCGGTGCGATCATCGGATTCGTGCTGGCAATGGGGCGGGTGAAAGCGTTCAAGGATCGAGCGGCGGAGACGTTGGCGGCGCCTGTTGTCGAGGCGATCGGCGATGTCGAATACACCCGCAGTCCGGTCAATGTGTTGGATGCGGAGACCTTCTTCTCGCTGAATCTCGTGTCACGTGGGAACCAGCAATTCTATGCAGACAGGCTCAGCGGCCGCTATCGCGAGACCGATTTCATGTTGGTCGAATGCAAGACACGACGCCGCTCGCGCAGCAGGACCGGCCAGCGAACCGGTTCGACCACGAGTTCCAAGACACTGTTCGTCGGCCTGTTGGTCAAGATCTCGGTACCTGTTGAGTTCGGCGGCACTGTCTTCATCGGCCAGGATTACGGGAAATTGGGCAACATGCTGGGCGGCATGGTGGCCAAGTTCTCGGGCGACCTGAAACCGGTCGAGTTCCCGGAAAGCCAATTCGAGCAGAGTTACCAAGTCTATTCCGACAATCCTGAAACGGCGTACAGGCTGATCAGCGAGGAATTCGCCAAGACGATGGTGCAGTTCGTGTCGGTGGCGCGTGGTGGTCGGCCGCGGGCGGCCTTCGCCAATGGCAGCTTCCTGCTGGCCTTGCCGTGGCGCGGCGGTTTCATGGAACCGGTCAAGATGCTGCAGCCGATCGCCCTGACACCGGAATGGCTGCAGGAGATTGTTGATGAAGTGACCTTGCCTCATCAGTTGATCGACATCCTTCATGGCGATGGCGGCGCCAATCCATAGTCGGGTCGGTTGGGGCCGTCGGTTGAGATTTCGCCGGCAAAAGCTTAAAATTCGCGTCAATTCACTGAAAATATTAACAATACTATGTGGATGCGTTGCTTGATTTAGCACTCGCATTGTCACGCTAAATCGTTCGAGTAACTGTCGAGGGGGAACATTCAATGGCGCGCAATCTCTTGCTTGCCGCTTTTTTGTTGGCCGTTGGCCTCGCGGGCACGACCTTTGCCCAGGATGGCAACGACGAACGGCGGGTCACGCTTCAGCAACTATTGGACGCGGCACGGGAACAGATCGATCAAGCGCAGGCGGTGCGCGATGCGGTGGCCGCCGACCCTGCGAACATCATTGGTTTGGCTACCGGTGGGTCGATCGTCGCGATCGACCGGCGTGACGTCGACTCAGGCATTACCTTGGCGGCCGCGCTGGCCCACGAAATCGTTACCAGCAGTCCGACCGCGGCTGCGATGGTTAACGATCTGATCGGCAACACGGTCGGCTCCGCCTTGGAGCGGACCGGGTTTAGCGCACAGGCCGCTGGTTTCCTGGGATCTCTGGTCGGGGACGCCGCCCAGGCGATTGGGGTAAGCGCCGAGATTCTGACCGAAGAACGGCTGCGCGACCAGATCGCAAGCCGGGTCAATAGCCGACTGGATGCAGCCGCGCTAACCTTGGCGGAACTGGACACGGAGATCGCGACGCGCTGGGATCTTTACGACGCCATCCAGTCGGCCATGAACCCGGATGAGGACGGGCAGGTCGTGGCCGACGCGAAGCCGCCGGGCGACGGCAATGGCAGCGGCATAACGGCCGGCGGTTGGACCGCGGAACTCGGCGCCATCGTGGAGGACCGCACGGACGGGCTGGTGGTCCAACCTTATGGCGACGGCTTAACCGCCTATTTCGAAGCCCCGGCGGCCTATCTCGGCGATTGGCGCGGCCGCACTCAACTGACCTTCGAGCGCATGAGCGAGGGCGGGGACTATTATGGCGCTTTCGAATGGGGTGGCGACGGCGACGTTGTCATCCTAAACGGGGGCTTGAAGGCCAGCTACGTGATCGCCAGCGACCATACCGGCAGTTGGGGCAGTTTCACCGTGCCGCTGGATGGGTCGGGCTGGACGTACGATGGCGGCTCCTTCGACGACATTCTCGCGGACGTAACCGAATTTCGCATTCGCGCCGAATACGGTGTTGGCGCCGACATGTCGGGCCTACGCAACGTGGTGTTGAACTAAAAGGCTAAGAGTCGAGTCTAACGGAGACTGAACTTTCCATGTGGCACTATTGGAATCCGGTCAGGGTGGTTTTCGGCTGCGGCAGTTTTTCCGATCTGGCCGGGCTGATCGATGGCCGACGCTATGGCGTGGTCACCTACCCTGATGCGCCATTTGCCGATCTGGTGGCTGCGATGGCGAAATCGGCAGGCCCGCCCGCTATGGTCATCGACGATGTGGCGCCGAACCCGGACTTTCGGGTGCTTGAGAGCCAGGCTGCGCGGATGGACGCCGTCACCCAATCTCCGGATGTCCTTATCGCCCTAGGCGGTGGCTCGGCCATCGACACCGCAAAGGTGTTGGCCGCGTCCGGAAATGGTTTTGCGGCAATGCGCAGCTTCCTTGAAACCAAACGGGGCGGCGACGCACTGTCTTCCGTTCCTATCGTCGCCGTGCCGACAACCGCGGGTACCGGCAGTGAGGTGACCAGTTGGGCCACGGTCTGGGATGCCGAGGGTGGGCAGAAATTCTCATTGGCCCGACCCAGACTTTATCCCGAAACGGCCCTGATCGATCCCGAACTGATGCTCGGCAAACCGCGCGCCTTGACACTCGCGACGGGTCTGGATGCCCTGTCGCATGCGTTGGAAAGCCTCTGGAACGTCAATGCCAACCCCATCTCAGCGCGCTATGCGGTGGCGGCGGCAAGTTCGATCTTGATCCATCTGCCGCCGTTGCTCGATGATCTTAAGAATCTCACTCTGCGCACGAGGCTCGCCGAGGCTGCGCTCTTTGCCGGCCTTGCGTTCTCCAACACCAAGACCGCCATCGCCCACAACATCTCCTACCCGATCACGCTGGGCTGGAACGTCCCGCACGGCATCGCTTGCTCGTTCACCCTCCCAGCGATCCTCCGCTCCGTCGCCGGCATCGGCGGCTTTCGCGAGGAGAGCCTGAAGGAGATCTTTGGCCCGGACCTGGATAGGGGCGCAGAACGTCTCGAAGAGACGCTAACGTCGTTGGGCGTCGGCCTTCGTTTTTCGGATTATGGAGTGCCTCAGTCGCAGCATCGCCCCATCCTTGACGAGGCGATCGGCGGCGAGCGCGGCAAAAACTTCGCCGGTTCTGAAAAAGCGCTGTTGGCCAGCATGGAAAGGTTCGGCACAGTCAGCAGTTCATAGATATGCTGGCGATGCGCAACTGAGCGAGATCGCAGATGATCGCGAATTACACCGAACTTGCCGCCAATGAACGGACCTTCCTGGCCTGGGTCCGGACGTCGATCACCATGGTCGGCTTCGGACTGGTTGCCACACGGATAACCCATGTCGATGCGCCGCTCTGGTCAGAGGCGCTGCTGATGGCATCCGGCGGTCTGGTGACGATCGTCGCCTATCTGCGCATGCTCTCGATCCGTCGGCGCATCTTGAGCCGGACGAAAGAAAAAGACGAGGCGGTTGGGGCGGACGTCTTCCTGATCGCGCTGATCATAGCCCTGCTGATCCTGTTGGGGATGTTTGCCGTGCACGTGGCGTGAGCGGGCGCGCGGATCACAGTCCCCAAAGCGGCCGGATTACGTAGTAGACGCCACACGTAACGATGGCGATGGCAACAAGGTTCAGCCAGAGGCCAGAGCGTGCCATGTCGATGACTCTTAGATCGGGGTAGGAAAACACGATCGCATTGCCTGGCGTGGCGACCGGCATCATGAAGGCCATGGAGGCGGCGAAGGCAACCGGGACGGTCAGCAGCATGGGGCTGAGGTCCAGGCCAACGGCAACGGCCGCCAGTACCGGCATGAAGGTTGCGGTCGTCGCCGTGTTCGAGGCGAGTTCCGTGGCGAAGACGATTACGGCCGTGATGATCACGATCAGCAGGATGGTGGAAACGTCCACCCCGGCGACCGTATCGCCGATCCATGCCGCCAGTCCCGATTCCTGAAAGCCTTGCGCGAGGGCAAGGCCGCCGCCGAACAGAAGCAGCACGCCCCAGGGCAAGCCCCTTGCGGTGTCCCAGTCAAGCGCGAAGCGGCGTTCGGATCGGGATATCGGTATCGTGAACAGCAGGATCGCGGCGGCCAGCACCACGGTGGTGTCGGTGATCGGATAGCCGGTGATATCGGCCAGCGGTCCGCGAAAGATCCAACCCAACGCGGTCAGCGCAAAGATGATGCCGACGATCTGCTCGCCCGGACTGATCTTGCCTAGTGACGCGAGCTGGTCGCGGATGACGTCGCCGGTATCGCCGATCTCAATGGAACCGGCCGGATACAGCACGCGGGTGAGCAGCAGCCAGGCCAAGGGGAGCATAACGATGGCGATGGGCACGCCCATGAGCATCCATTGAAAGAAGGTGATCTGGATGCCGTATTCGCCCGCTAGCGTGCTGGCCAACAGGGCATTGGGTGCCGTGCCGATCAGGGTGCCGACCCCGCCGATCGAGGCGGCGTAAGTGATGCCCAACATGAGGGCAACGCCGAAACTGCGCACCATGGTCTTGTCTTCGGTACGCTTGCCGACGAACTCGATGATCGAAATGCCGACCGTGTACATCAGGATGGTTGCGCCAGGGTTGGAGATCCACATGGACAGGAATGCGGTCGCCAGCATGAAGCCGAGAATAATGCGGTGAGGGCTGCCGCCGGTGCGCGCCACGATGTGTAAGGCCATGCGCCGATGCAGTCCGACCCCTTGGATCGCCATCGCAAGCATAAAGCCGCCAAGGAACAGGAAGATCAGCGGGTGGCCGTAATCCTCCGTTACTGCGCGGATCTCGGCGATGCCGTAGAGCGGCATGACCACGATCGGCAAAAGCGCGGTGACGGCGAGCGGCAAGGCCTCCGTCATCCACCAAAGCCCCATCCAGGCGATGAGAGCCACCAAATTCCAAGCCTCGGGCGGCATGCCGGCCGGGGCTGGCAACATCAGCAGGATGGCCGAGACCACTGGCCCGGCGACGATGGCGGCCAGCCGGCGATGAAAATTTGGATTCTTGCGCACATCCAGCGCCGGCATTTGGGACATTCGAACAGGCCCTTGGGTGGCGAGGGGCGAACTAGGCGTCGAATCAGGGCGTTGGGTCAAGGGCGTGGGTCGCTTCGCGGCGGTCAATTTCCCGTATTTGGAGATGATCGAGCAATAGCGTGGTGGAGGGCGACCATTGCCCCGGCGCTTGGTTCCGTCCAACCTTAGAGATCCATTGCGTCCATAGAGACACGGCAGAGGACCCAACCAATGAGGCTGACGATGACACGGAACCGCACGGTCTTGTCTCTGGGCGTTATCTGCTTCCTGGCGACGACGGTTCTTGGAGGTTCGCCACCGGCTACGGCGCAATCGGTTTTCGAGATGCTCACCGTGCCGCAACCCGGCGATGTGCTGGCGACAGTAAGGGTGCCTTGTGAGCCGGAAGACGGGCCGCACTGGCTTGTCGCAATCAACGACGTGGTCGCGGAAATGCTCGACGAGCCCATTCGCATTCTCCAAGACGAGACGCCAGAGCGCGGAGAGCAGTTCCCCGCAAGTTCGCCGATGATCATCGGCGTGGCCGTCGACTACGATAACAACCGCACCTACGCTTCGACTGTCTTTAGCAATATCAACGCACGCTTGGATCTGGCGGCACCCGGTGGATCGGTGACTGATGTGGCCACAGGGATGGACGCGGAGGGTCTGCTCGGTCAGGTGATCGATCCCAGCGACCCATTGAGTTATGCGCCGGCCTTTTGCGCCGGGACGTCGCAAGCGCCTGCGGTGATTGAAGGCGCGATCATCGCTTTGGAGACGGTCGACCCCGAACAGCTAAGACAAGATCTTTCCTTTGCGCTCGGTGTAATTGACGGCAACGCTCGTCTCACGATCTACCCAGTGACGCTGACCCAGCCGACCCGGGCGCAGCTGTTGCCGGACGTTTCTATTGGACCGCCGGAGTGACCAGCCGCAAACCCGCGCCCATGGTAAATGTCGCGTCTCGTCGCGCGGGCAAAACCAGGAGTGCTACCGATCGGACGCGCGAACCTTGAAGATCATCTCACGGGAAGTTTTGGCGTGAAACGGTCCGCCAAGCCAATCGCCGAGAACTGCCTCGACTTGCAGTCCCGATGCTTCCAATCCACGCACCACATGGTCGTTAGTCGGAAACCGCAGTACGCTGTTTGAGACCAACTCTGTGTCGGAGAAGCGATAGCGCATCTCGAAGGTGAGCCGCTCGTCCGCGAACGACGACAGTTTCACGGAATGGCCGATTTCCTGGCCGCCGTGCCTAATGATGGTCTCCTCATCCCACACCTCGGCCCAGTCGAAGCCTGGGTTGCGTGACTCGAACACCGCTGTGCCGCCCGGCGCCAGATGGGTGCGCAAGGCAGCGAACGCCATCAACATGTCGACATCGGTCATCAGCACCTGGAACGCGTGTCCGGTCATGACGATCAGATCGAATTGCCTGTCCGATCGGTAGGTTTGGGCAAAGGCGTTGACCCAGGCGACACTATCGCCATGAGGTTCGGTCTTCGCCACTGCTAACATCGAAGCGGCCGGGTCGACACCGGTGACATCATGGCCGTCGCGCGCATACGCGCGGCTGAGCAAGCCGGTACCGCATCCCAATTCCATGACGCGCATGGGTTTCGACCGTGCGAGCGCGAGGTAAAAGTCGAAGTCCTCGCGCCAGCGGCGGCTTGCGTCATAGATCGCCGCCAGCCTTGGATGCGTGTAGTGATTGTCAAGCATGGGGCGGTCGCCGGTCGCTACTGCTCGGCGGCCCGTGCCCGGTGCAAGGCAAGGCTTCCTTCCACGGCAATCCGCTCGACCTCGGCAAAACCGGCATTGCGCAGCGATTGAGACTGCTCATCCATGGTCATGAACAGTTCTGTATTCGGCAATCCGCCCGGATCGCTGAAATGATCGGACATAAGGTAGGCACCCGATGGTTTGAGGAGCCCTCGAACCTGCCGGTGAAGTCCCACAGCGTACCTTTTGTGCCGCAGTTCGTGCACCGCCTGGTTGGTCAGGACAAGGTCGAACGGCGCCAGACCCTCTGGCCAGTCGCCCGATTTGAAGCTGCGGACGAGGAAGGTCACCTGGTCGACGTGCCGCTCTAGCCGTCTTCGGGCCAGCGCATGCATGGCGGGCGAGAAATCCAGCGCCGCGTAGTCGGCGTTCGGAATGCGCTGAAAGACCCGCTGTGCCAGGAACCCGGGCCCCGATCCCAGTTCCAGGATGCGTGGTTTTGTTGGCGCCAGCGTCGCGGCTTCTTCAACGATGCGGTCGAGGATCTCGGCCCGGCCAGGGCGCCGTTCGGCCTCCATGGCCCATTTGCGTGCGTCTTCCATCGTGCGCAGATCGATCGCGCTTGGAACGTCTTGCTTCATTGCTGCGCCTCCCGTCATTGTCTCGCATCCGACCATTCGCTCAGAACCTCCCCAAGCGCGTGGCGACAGAGGTTCGATAGGGCCGAGTTGCTGTCGCGGTAGTAGTCAAGGGCGATCACGCCGGTGTATAGAGACCAACCCCGGCCGCGCCGCCAGGTCGTGTCGTCGACGGACAAGGCAGCGCGAAATGCCGGTCTGGCGCTCTTCGGCAACAGCGACCAAGAAATCGTCAGGTCGCAGGCTGGGTCGCCGACGCCGAGCAAGCCGAAATCGATCACCGCGCAGATGGCGCCATTGTTGGCGAGCAGGTTGCTGGGCTGTAGATCGCCATGGACCCAAACCGGCGGCCGGTCCCAAGCTGGTGCGGCAAGCGCATCGGCCCAAAGCGCAGTCGCCTGGACGGTGTCGATCTCGTCTTCGAGATTGGCGATCGCTCGCCTGGTTTTGACGTCCAGCTGCGCAAGCGGCACGCCGCGATTGTGGTTCAACGATCCGCTCAGTGGCCCGCCCGTGGTGTCGATGGCCTGCAGCGCGCGCAGGAAATGTGCGATGGCATCGGCGGCCTGTGCGGGATCGCGTGGCCGACCTGGCTTTACAGGATCGCCATCGATCCAAGAACAGACCGACCAGGCCCAGGGGTACTCTTCATTGGGTTGCCCCACGCCGAGCACTTTCGGAACCTGGAGTGGTAGCGGCGCCAGCTTTGGCAGCCACGCGCATTCCTTTTCGATTAGCAATACTGCCGATGGCCGGCGCGGCAGGCGCAGGCACATCTCGTCGCCAAGCCGATAGATCGCATTGTCCGTTCCGGTCGAGGCAACCGGCGTCAGCTCCAAGTCGGCCCAGTGCGGGAACTGGCCGGCCAGCAGCCGACGAGCAAGGCCGATATCGGTCTCGATCTCATCGGCATGCAGTCGGCCTATAGGTTTGGCGGTCGCAATCATCACTCCGCCGGCGCCACCTGAGGTTTGGGCTTGCTGACAAACAGGCCGACGGCGATGACGGCCGTAACCGCGAGCGGCCAGGCCATGGAGAGTGCCGTCCCCTGATAGGCGCTCGCGGCCAGGACACTGCCGATGAACGCGCAGCCGATTGTGACCACGCCAATGATCGCGGCAACCGTGCCTGTCGCCGTAGGATCGGCCGACAGTGCCTCTGTGATCAGTGGCGCCATCGCGAGGCCAATGCCGAATGCGAAAATCGCGAATGGGATCGTCACGGTGAGCACGTGTTCGGGGAAGATCAATGCCGATGCGACCATGCCCAGCCCGCCGATGGCAGCTGCAACAAAGCCGCCGCCGATCAAGAGCGACAGGCGAACCTTATCCGACAGGCGCGACGTCATCATCAGGCCGGCGACGTAGCAGAGGACGCAGGCAAACTGCGCGATGGCAAAATCCCGCTCGCCCAGGCCCAGCGTGTCGACGAAGTAGAATGGTGCGACCGTCAAATAGAGCATCAGGCCGCCGAAGACGAAACCGGCAGCCAATAGCGGTGCCATCAGGTTCCAGCGCCGGGCCAGCCTGGCGTAGGTGAGCATCACACCGGTCAGGTTACTGTTGCTGCGACGTGCAGGCGGCAGACTCTCCGGCGCCATGCGGGCAACCAGCGCAAGAGCGGCCGCACCGGCGAACAGTACGATCCAGAAATTGGCACGCCAGTCGAAGGCAAGGGCGATCTCGGCACCGGCAACCGGCGCCAGCGCCGGCGATACTGCCTCTACCATGGCGATGAACGCCATGACCTTCACCACCTTGGTGTCGTCATAGAGTTCGCGTACCAGGGTCTGGACCACCACCATGATCGAAGCGACCATGCCGCCCTGAGCCAGACGCGCCAGAACGAAGCTTTCGGCCGACGGCGCGACCGCACAGGCAAGCGTTGCGGCCAGGAACCCTAGGCCGCCAACGATGAGAATCGGCCGGCGCCCGTGCCGGTCCGACAAAGGGCCAAACACCAGATTGCCAAAGGCAAAGCCCAGCAGAAATAGTGTCAAGCTTGCCTGGGCCATCGTGTCTGGGGTGCTGAAATCCCGGGCGATGGCGGGCAAGCTCGGCAGGTAAAGATCGGTCACGACGAAGCCGGCGATCAAATAGACGACCAGCGCGATCGGCAACAGCCGGTGGGGGCCGGAATCTTGATGGCCGGACATCGAATTGCTCCAAAACAGGATCTTGTGGGTTGGCGCTGGCGCGCGTTAATTCATCCGATATCGGATTGGTTTCAGCATTACAAGGGGAATTTGATGAGCTTTGCGTGAATAGGGTCTTTTGGGTTTATAGTTTGCCCTACTTGCAAATAGGGGGCCCCATGGACACGCGCACCAAGATAATCATCGCGACGCTGGCTGTGCCGTCCTTCATGACCGGCACCGATTTCACCGGCGTGTTCATGCTGATCGGGCCGATCGGCCAGGAATTCTCCGTCGACATAACGACCAGCCAATGGGTGATGAACATCTATGCCCTGGGCTGGGCGATGATGCAGGTCACCGGCGGCCGGCTGGGCGACATGTTCGGCCATCGGCGCGTGGTCCAGATCGGCCTGGCGGTGTTCGTCGTCTCCTCCCTGGTCTGCACATTGGCGCCGTCGATCGGCGTCTTGATTGGCGCGCGCGCGGTGCAGGGCATCGGCGCCGCCATAGCCTGGCCGTGCGTCATTGGCCTGGCGATGACCTCGATCAAGGAGGAGGAGCGCGGCTTTGCCGTTGGTTTGCTGCTAGGCGCGGTGGCCATGGGCAATGTGGTGTCGCCCTTCATGGCCGGCCTGTTGGCGGGCATTGGCGAGTGGCGCCTGTTCTTTGCGATCAACGTCCTGCTGGCGGTCGTCTCGTCGCTGCTGATCTGGCGTGTCTTGGGCCGTGAGACCTTCGAGCCGGCGAAGGAAAAGGTCGATTATGGCGGCATGATCGTGCTGGCGATCGCCGTGCTGGCTTTGCTCTACGCGCTGGATGTCGGCGCCGATCTCGGCTGGGGTTCGCTGCCGATCCTGGGCCTGTTCGCGCTGTTCATCGTTCTGTCGGCGGTCTTCCCATGGCTGGAAAAACGCGTCACCGATCCGATGGTACCGCCGACCATGATGCGCAACCGACAGTTCTTAATGTCGGTGGCCTGCAATGGCTTGGCCGCCCCGGCCGCCTTCTTCCTGTTCATGTATTTCCCGCAATATATGAACAAGGTCTTAGGCTGGTCGATCGTGTGGGCATCCATCGGCATGGTGCCGATGCTGATCGTCCTGGCGATCTTCAACGTGACCATTGGCCGATCCTATGAGCGGATTGGCCCGCGCCGCCTGATGGTGGCCGGCTATGGCGCGATTGCCGTCGGTACGATCACCGTGCTGTTCCTGTCTCCCAATTGGGGATATGTCGGCCTGCTGCCGGCCATGATCCTGATCGGCGCCGGCACCGGCATCGCGCTCGGCCCCTCTATTACGGCAACCGTCAGCGCCGTTCCGGCGAGCCGGGCCGGACTGGCCGGCGGCCTTGCTTACATGTCGCATCTCGGCATCGGAGCCATCGGGATCGCGGGCGCGACTGCGGTGATCTATTCCGCCAGCCTGTCGGCTCTAGGTAGAGGGCTGGAGCAGGCCGGCATCACGATTTCTGAGGCTGATCAGGCGACCTTGAACTCGGGCGGCACGACCAGCGATTCAGGCCAATCGATCCTCAGCGGCCTCAGCGCCGAGCAGGTTCAGCAGGTCGATACAGTGCTGGCGGACGCCTTTGTCACCGGCATGCACCAAGCCTTTTGGCTGGCGCTGGCCGCCTGCCTCATTGGCATCCTGTTCGCCCTTCAGATCAACAAGGAGAAGTTGGCCGCTGCAGCAGCGGCGGAATCCAAGCGGGCCGAGGGCGGGTAGAATCCGAGTGCGATGGACGTCAAATTGACGGTCGGTGGTCTATGCCCGATCCGTGCTGACGGAACGTAAGCATTCAGGTGGTCGCTGGTGCTGATATGGGCCAAATGGCTTGGCTTCGTCTTTCTTGTAGCCGTGCTGACAGCGCTCACCCAGATTGGCGGCGTTGTTCTGATCCTTGCCTGGCTCGCAGCGCGTCTTGCGTGGTCGCGCGGACGGCGGCTTGTGCCGGGCATCGCAATCTTTGCTCTGGTCTATGCCGGAGCATCACTCTGGATTGTGCCGCCGCTGGCCGAGCTGGGCGGCAGGCAGGCCCTGCCGTGCGGGCTTGGGCCGGAGGCGCCGGTGCGACCGCACGGGTTCATCTACTGTGCGCTTAATCGTCACTATGCCTCGCCGCTAGTAGCCGCGATGTTGGACGACCTGGCCGCCGACATGGCGCAGGCATATCCAGGGATGCAAATCGTCTATCTCGATGCCAATTTTCCATTCCTGGACGGCTTTCCCCTACCACCCCACTTGTCGCACGACGACGGCTTCAAGATTGACCTGCCCTGTACTACGAGGACGAAGTGGGTGGGCCGACCGCTGTTCTGACACCCTCGCCGATCGGCTATTGGGGTTTTGAACAGCCACGCCCGGGCGACCCTGAGCCGTGCTCTGGTAGGAACGATCTGATCACGCTGCGCTGGGATTTTGATTGGTTGCAGCCGATGCTGCAGGAACGAACGCTCCATGTCGGGGCCAATCGTGCCGTCATTCGATGGCTGACGGAGAACGCCGTCGAGAAGGTGCTGCTGGAACCTCATCTGCAGGAACGGCTCGACGTCGCCGACGATCTCGTTCGGTTTCAGGGCTGTCGGGCGGCCCGTCACGACGATCATATCCACCTTCAGCTTCTTCAGTGAAGTTAAAGAAAATGTGACCTAATCAGGGGGCCTAGTACTTGCTCCGGCTCGCTCTGGTTATCGACAAGAGCCAGGATCATTATTCAGAGGCTTTCGAACAACTCCTGCTGGGCCTGCTTTGTTTGGACACGAACTTTCATCGTGCTGTCGGTATAGACAGAGGAATACATCGCAGAAATCCAAACCTCCGAAAGATCGCGGCATCCTCCAATCTGGCCTTGTCGCCGGTAATCATGGTTGTATCACTGCCGGAATCCGCATCGAGACCCCCCTTAAGGATCCGCGCTGTTTGTTCGGCTATGGCAGGGCCGGTGTCGATCCAGGTTACGGGGCGCGGTGACGCTTCCTTCAGGGCGTCCAGCACCAGCGGATAGTGCGTGCAGCCCAGCACGACCGTATCGACAGACGGCCCGGGACGGTCGAATAGGGGCGCGATTTCGCCGGCGATGGCTTGGACATCGGCCTTGCCGGTGCGTATCGCTTCTTCCGCCAGCCGCGCCAGATGTCGGCAGCCAACTGGCACCACCGTGACGTCGCTTGCGAATTCGCGGACCAGTCGGTCCGTATAGGCCCGCCCGATCGTGCCATCTGTCGCCAGCAGACCAATGACCCCCGTTTTGGTCGCTGCGGCCGCGGGTTTTACGCCCGGCACCGTACCGACAAAGGGCAGGTCGAAGGCCTCGCGCAGGTGGTCGAGAGCCACTGTCGACGCGGTGTTGCAGGCGATGATAACGGCGTCGGCAGCGCGCTCGTCCAAGGCCTGGCCAACAACACTAAAGACCCGTTCGGCCAGCGCCTCGGCCGGCCAGTCGCCGTAGGGAAATCCATCGCGATCGGCCAGGTAGGTGATCGACGCGTCCGGCAGACGCCGGCGAATAGCCTCAACGACGGACAGCCCGCCGACGCCGCTGTCCAATACAAGCAGCCGCGCCATAAATGCCGCTAAGCCGTGGTTTCGCCGGAAAGCTCGGCGCGATGCGCTGTCACCAAATCGGCCATGCTGTGGAACAAAAAGTCATAGCGAGGCATCTCATCGGGGCGGACGGTGGCGCCGAAGCCGTCCTTGTCGTGGCGGCGATAGATCCAGCAATTGGCGAGGCCGCATCTGTTCGCAGGCGCATGGTCGTGGAACATGCTCTCGGCCGTATGCAGGATCTCGTGTTTGGCCATGCCCAGCCGCGAGAGCTGTTCGATCATGTAGTCGAAATTTCGGCCGTCCGGCTTGTAAGAGCCGATGTCGCCCGCCGTATAGGCTGCATCGAACGGTGCGCCGAGCTTGTCGTTGCTGTGGGCGAAGCTGGCATTGTCCACGTTGGAAAGCACGATCAGCTTGTAATGTTGTTTTAGGTAGGCGAGCGCCTCGGCACTATCGGGAAAGGCGGGCCAGTCGTTGACCGAACGTCCGTAGGTTAGGCATGCCTCCCAAGGCGCGGGGACGCCCCATTCCTCCGCCAGGCGCTTGTAGACCACGGCAAGAATCTGGTCATAGCTCTTGCCTGGCGTTTGCCGCTGCGTCGTCGATTCGTTGTAGGCGTGGGCCTCCAGCACTTGATCGCGCGTTGGCGGGTTGGCCAACTGACTTGTCAGCGGTGTCAGCGCCTCAAAGATCCCGGTCTCCCAGTCGATTAGGGTTCCATAGACGTCAAATGTCAGGGCCTTGAAATCGGTTAAGCGCATGGTTTTGGTGCCTTGCCGCTGAGAGGTGGTCGTCCGAGGGGTCGCCGCACTCTTGTTATGCCTTCGGCATAGCCTCGACAATCGCAATCAGCGCCAACGTCCTTAAATTCCGGTCGTCGATGCTATAGGCGGTCAGCAATGCCTCGGTGATGCCGCCGGAAGCGGCCTGTTGCCCGGCCGTATTGACCGGACTCAGAAATTCCAACGTGACGCCGGCCATTGCCGAGGACAGCGCGCCGGTCACCTCCGCTGCCGGCAGGTCGCCGGTGTTTTCGAAGGCGAAACTGATTTCCCGCAACTGCTCGGTAAGAAGCATCAGATCGTAAGGGGCGCCATCGTGACTGACCGCTGCTTCCCAGGCCATGCGCAAGGTGACAAGGCCATTTTCGGTGTCTTCTGCGTCGATCTCAGCCGCTGCAATCGCCTGTAGGGCCTCGACCTGCGTGGGCAGATACGCGATCGACTGAGCTTGTCGCCGCGCCCCTGCGGCGGCGCTGATCTCGACCTGGGCACTGGCAACGTTCGTTAGCGCCTCAGTGCGGCCGACAGGGTCGGCAAGCTGGATGGCTGCCTGCCATGCAAAACCGAACGTCCGCGCGGCCCCAGCTTCGTCGCCATTTGCGTGTTGTCGCAGGGCAAGTTCCGTCAGGGCGGCGATCCGATCGCGCGGAAGGTCGATGTCTTCCACGCGCTTCATGGCCCGCTCTACGGCGCCCGTTTCGATCAGTTCAAGGGCGCTATCGATGATCGGTCCGGCCTCGGTTCGCTGCAGCTCGATGGCTGCCCAGATCTCCGCTACCGCCTCGTCGATCAGACGGTTCTCCCGCTCATCATCCGTGCGCGGCAGACCAAAGGGGTAAGCAGGATGCAAGAGAAAGGCCCGAAATTCCGGGTCCTCGACCAGTTCGGCTGTAGCCTCGGCTGTCGCGATCTCTCCATCTTGGATCAGGTGATTGATCAGATCGATCAACACTTGGCCTTGGACGGCCACCTGCTCAATCTCGCCGACTTCATGGATTGCTAGATCCAGAATGCATTGCCGGGTTGGCTCAGCAAGGCAAGGCGCGCCGCTATCCTGTCCGGTGGCCGGTACCGCGATTGCGACAACCATTATGGTGAGCGCTGCGGCCAAGCAGCGAAAGGTGTTTTGCATGGCGAGCGCGTTGGGTTACGGGCTGCACGAGGATCTTGCTGGGTGAGAAGGTGCGCACACTTGGCAAGATGGCGCAAGATATGCCAGGCGAGGAGGATATAGCCCCTCGCTACTCGGCTGCCAGACCGAGAGCGCCGAAGGTTAGCAAGTCAACGCGCCTTCGTTCGCGCTCGGACCGATATGCGGTGTAGGCGGCGACAACGGCGCGCCGGGCGATTTGCGGCCGGCTCGTGAGCGACAGTTTCGCAATCTCTGCTGGGCTGATCCCCGCGCGGCGCAGAAGCCCGCGATAATCGTCAGCCATCTTCGGCCAGGAATAGGGCGTTCCTGCTGCGGCGCGAATGTAAAGCCAGTGTGCGAGGGTCGCTGTCGCAAGCACCCGTACATCGGTCGAGCCAATGGCGTGGCGATCGGCCCGGTCATAGATGCGGGCGAGACGACGCTGCCGGCTGGGGCGGGCTGCAAGGCGTTCCCG
>JBCCER010000032.1:0-31396 GCA_039030175.1 Pseudomonadota bacterium | reverse complement strand
CTCGACTCGACGTCGAGGGCATGTTTCGCTTACACGGCTCCAAAACGGAGATCACGCATGGATCTGACAAGTTTCGCGCTCTTCCTGGTCGCCGCCCTGGTGGTGGCCGCTGCGCCCGGGCCGACCACGCTGCAAATCCTTTCTCACGCCTTGGGTCCGGACCGCTTGCGCCCCATCAGCCTGATCGGGGGTGCGGTGTTTGCGAATCTCGCGATGGTCGCCGCAACGGTTCTCGGTCTGAGTGCGCTGATCTTGGCATCGCAGACCGCGTTTACGGCGCTGCGCTGGATCGGCGCTTGCTACCTGATCTATCTCGGCATTCAATATTGGAGGGCGCGGGGCGACGGGCTGCCGGCCACCGGCGCGAATAGCAGATGGTCCTATCGGCGTCTGTTCGTCCAGGCGGCCCTTACGTCGCTAACCAATCCGAAAGGGCTGGTCTTCTATTTGGCCTTTTTGCCGCAATTCGTAGGTCCCGACTGGGATCCTTCTCTTCAGCTTGCGGTCTTAGGCGGCACTTACATTGCCCTGTGCATCGTGGTTGATTTCGGTTACATGCTGGCCGGTAGTGTGCTTTCCCGCTTCGTCATTTCTCCGCTGTTCAATCGCTGGAAGAATCGTGTCACGGGGACCATTCTGGTCGGCACAGGCCTGTCCCTTTTTCGTTATCAGCGAGCCTAGGAAAGGCAGCTCGACGTTCGGGTCAGACTGTTCGTCGAGGTTAGCGCCAATCGACAATCGGACGCTTGCGTCAGTGAGTTGACAGCAACCAGCGCGCTGCGAGCGCGGCTTCGCGTTCTCGGGTTTCCGATTCCACCTTTGCGACGATGTCGACGAATGCCTGCGCCCCGGGGGACAGGGTGCGATGGTGGACACGGATCAGACCGTAGGAGAGCTTGAACCACGGCGCCGAAAGCGGCAGTGCCTTCAACTCGCCGCGATCCAGCCTGTCGGCTACCAGGCTGAAGGGTGCGACAAGCAGCACATCTGAGCCCATCACGATCGTCATGCCGTCCATCAGGTCGTCCACCTCGACACTCGGCCGCATCACCGATTTGGGCGAGGTTCGATAGTTCGTTGCCTCTGCGCGGTTGAAATGGGGGGCAACGCGCTCGGGCACTGGCGTGCCGACGATTGGGAAGCTGACCACGTCTTCGAACGTAAGCGGATCGCGGTCGAGAAGGGGATGGCTGGGTCTTGAGAAAAAGTAGAGCTGGTGCTCACCGATCACTGAGGTTTCAAGATGGTCGAGCTCCTTGGCATAGGAGATCTCGGCGATCGCGATGTCGACATCATGGTGGGTCACGGCCTCGGTCACGGATATCCAATCATGTTGCTTAGCGCGAACCCGAAGCTCTGGCCTTTCCGCCAACAGCCTGGCGAGAGCCGGCATCACGGCGAGAGCCATGGGGTATGGGCCGGCGCCGACAGTCAATGACCCTGCTTCCAGACCGAGAGTGAGGCGCACCTCTCGCTCCAGATCATCGATGGATTCGACGATCCTCTCACCACGCTCCACGACAAGGCGGCCCAGCGCGGTCGGCGCCGTACCAGATCCCAATCTGTCGAACAACTTCGTGCGCAGCCCGGCTTCCAGGCTTTGGATGCTGCGGGACAGCCCGGCTTGCGAGATCTGCAGTTGCTCGGCAGCTTGGTGAAAGTTGCCGTGCTTTGCCAGTTCAACCGCGTGGCGAAGCTGGGCAAGGGTAATTGCCATCATGCGTCCCGGTTATCGAAATCGGGCCGCGATTATTGAATTGTTATGGCCGTGTTGCCTACAGAATTCGGAAAGACGACAGATCTAACCGGCCAGATATCTGCTTAGCTCAGCGGCTAAAGCCGTCTTGCGTTCGGATGTCGCGAAGCTGGCATCGATGGCATTTTGGGCGAGCTTGGTGACCTGCTGCTGGGTCAAACCAGGGCCGTCCATGACGGCCTGGTAATTTTCATTCATGTAGCCACCGAAATAGGAGGGGTCGTCGGAATTGACCGTCGCCTTGAGCCCGGCTTGCAGCATGCGACCGATTGGGTGGTGTTCGATGCTGTCGACATTTTTAAGGCGAACGTTCGACAGCGGGCATACGGTCATCGCGATGCCCGCCTTGGCGATGCGCGCGACCAGGTCCGGGTCGTCCATCGCCTTGTTGCCATGATCGATCCGCTGAATCTTCAGCAAGTCCAGTGACTCGCGCACATATTCGGCAGGACCCTCTTCGCCCGCGTGAGCGACCAGCGCGAACCCTTCGTCATGGCATCGGGCAAAGAGCCGTTCGAAGAGGGAGGGCGGAAAACCGACTTCTGAGGAATCGAGCCCAACGCCGTAAATGCGCTCGCGGTAGGGCAGGGCCTGCTCAAGGGTTGCAAACCCATCCTCTTCGCTGAGATGGCGCAAGAAGCACATGATCAGCCGGTTCGTGATGCCGAGCTTCTTCTCGCCGTCATCGAGGGCGCGCGTGATGCCGCCAATCACGGTTTCGAACGCAATGCCCCGGCTGGTATGGCCCTGGGGGTCGAAGAAGATCTCCACATGGCGAACATTCTGCGCTGCCATCACCTCAAGATAGGCCCAGGTTAGGTCGTAGAAGTCCTGCTCGGTGATCAGGACCGACATGCCCTGGTAGTAGAGGTCAAGAAAATCTTGAAGGTTGGAAAAGTTGTAGGCAGCGTGCACTGCCTCTTCGTTCTCGTAAGACAGCGTAATGCCATTCCGCTTGGCCAAAGCGATCATCATACTCGGCTCAAGAGAGCCTTCGATATGCAGGTGCAACTCGACCTTCGGCAGGCCGGCGACAAAATCGCTGATCTTCATGAGACTCTCTAGTCAGTCGGCGAGGAGCGGCGCACATGGCGCCGCTCCCATCAAGTCAGTTCGGCATGCTACCTGTTACGCCTTCAACAAAATAGTCCATCGTGATCAGGGACGGATCGTCAATCACCTGCCCTTCGGCGACGATTTCCTCACCGTCCTGGCCGATGATCGGACCCGCGAATGAATGCCGTTGACCAGTAGCGACCTCGTATTCTAAAGCGCGCGCCGCCGCTGCGAGATCGTCCGGCATGTTGGTATACTCCGCCATGCTGACCATGCCGGCATCAATGTCATCCCAGGTATCCATCGACTCCCAGGTGCCATCGAGAGCGGCTCCAACCCGCGAGATGTAGTAAGGCGCCCAATCGTCGACGATGGCGGTCAGTTGCGAATCCGGGGCAAAGTTATACATGTTCGATGCTTGGCCGAACGCATACACGCCGCGTTCCTCGGCCACTTGCAGTGCTGCCGGGCTATCTGTGTGCTGAACGATTATATCGGCGCCCTGATCGATCAGCGCAGTTGCCGCTTCGGCTTCCAGCGATGGGTTGTACCAGGTGTTGACCCAGACGACGTTGACCTCTGCGTTGGGGTTCACCCGCAGCAGCTCGATCGTGAAGGCGTTGATGCCGCGTACCACTTCCGGAATCGGAAAGGAGGCGATGTAGCCGATCTGGTTAGTCTCGGTCATATGACCGGCGATGTGACCCAGGATTGTGCGGCCTTCATAGAAGCGCGCTCCGTAGGTCGAAACATTGTCGGCTCGCTGATAGCCGGTCGCGTGCTCGAACAGCACGTCAGGGAACTGCTCAGCCGTCTCCATCACCGAATCCATGAAGCCGAACGAGGTGGCGAAAATCATGTCGACGCCGCTGCTGGCCAATTGGCGCATGACACGGGCAGCATCCGGACCCTCAGCTACGTTCTCGACGTATTGGGTTTCCACCCGGTCGCCGAATTCCGCCTCAACGGCTTGACGGCCTAGATCGTGCTGGTAGGTCCAGCCATGATCGCTTATTGGGCCGACATAGATAAACCCGATCCGAAACGGATCATCATCCTGCGCGACCGCCGGCGTGGCGGCGATCACGCTTGCGCCGACAGCGGCGGCGAGGGCTAGTTTCAGCATTTGCATCTCAATCCTTCCTGTTCAGTTGAATGCGGTTTTTCGGTTTTTGGCCAGTCATTCCTACGACACGGGTTTGAAAATCTTGCCGATGCTGGCGGGGGCATGGCGGCGCAGAGCGACCTTGTCCCACGACATGATGACCAGAACCAGGATCGTCGCCAGATACGGCACCATGGTGAGAAAATATGTCACGCCGACGGACACGCCAGTGCCCTGGATGCGCAATTGCAGCACCAACAGCGCGCCGAACAGATAGGCCCCGAGCCACAGCCGCATTGGTCGCCATGTGGCGAAAACGATCAGCGCCAGTGCGATCCAACCAGTCCCAGCGGTCATGCCCTCGTTCCATTGCGGCGTGTTAACCATCGACATGTAGGCGCCGCCAAGTCCGGCAAAGGCCCCCCCAACCAGGATCGCGGCATAGCGCACCCCCACCACATGACAGCCGAGGGCGTGGGCCGATTGATGGTCTTCGCCGACCGCCCGCAGGATCAAGCCGGCGCGCGTCCGGAAGAGGAAGAACCAGGCGCCGATAATCCCAATGACCGACAGATAAGCGAAAGGGTCATGGCCGAACACGATTGGCCCGACGACCGGCAATGTCTGCAGGCTTTCCGGAAATAGCGGTGCCATGGGTTCCAGCGGCGTTCCGGTATAAGGCTGGCCCAACAGCTTGGTGATGCCGATACCGAAGATCGTCAAGGCTAAGCCCGTGGCCACCTGGTTGGTCAGCAGGGTCTGACTGAAGACAGCAAAAATCAGTGCCAGCAGCGCGCCGGCCATCGCAGCCGCCGGAATCCCAACGGTGTAGCTGAGCTCTTGCGAGGCAACGAAGCCGGCCAAGGCGCCTGCCAGCATCATGCCTTCGACGCCGAGATTGAGGACGCCGGATCGTTCGACGATCAATTCGCCTGTCGCTGCCAATAGCAGGGGCGTCGCCGCGCCGATAACGGCAACGGCGAAGGATACGGTCAGCAGATCGCTGATCAGGAAGTCGAAGATGCCGCTCATTCCGCCGGCATCCCCTGACGTGTCGGGCGCCGCGCCCAATGGAGGCGATATTTGGTCAGTAAATCGCAGGCGAGCACGAAGAACAGCAGGCTCGCCTGGAAGACGTCTGCCGCTGCGTCGTTTACGCCATGGGTCACCCGAATCCAGTCGCCGCCGACAAAGGTGAAGCCGACAAGTAGGCCGCCGAGAACGATGCCGATCGGATTGAGGCGGCCAAGGAAGGCTACGATGATAGCCGTGAAGCCGTAACCCAAACTGAACTGGTCGTTGAGCTTGCCGAATGTCGAAGACAGTTCGATAGCACCGGCGAGGCCCGCTAATCCGCCGCTCAACAGCAGGCTAATCCATATCGTGGCGTTCTCGCCGAAGCCCGCGAACCGCAGCGCCTTGGGTGTCAGTTCGGCCATCCGCATCCGATAACCGAACGTCGTACGGAAAGTTAGAATGGCCAAAACCGCTGCGACGACGAGCACCACGATCAGCCCGGCATGGATGTCGGTGCCGTCGACCATCACCGGCAATTGCAGCGCGTCCTCCAACTCAACGGTCTCGGGCCAGCCAAATGACAGCGGGTTCTTCCACACCTGATTAACCATCAGGTAGAGAACCTGCTGGGCGACGTAGACCAGCATTAGACTGGTAAGAAGTTCGCTGGCGTTAAAGGCGGTGCGCAGAGCCGCCGGAATTGATGCCCACAGCATCCCGCCGATGGCTCCGGCAACCAGGATCACCGGCACTGCCCAGGCGGTCGACGGATTGCCCAACGCCAACACCGCCCCCATACCGAAGATCGAACCCAGCAGGAACTGGCCCTCGGCGCCGATGTTCCAGATGTTGGCGCGATAACCGACAGCAAGGCCTAGCGCAATCAAGATCAGCGGCCCCGCTTTTACCAGCAAATCGCTGATATCGAAGGCGCTGGAAAGCGGGCTGGTCAAGAAAACCGAGAGCACTTCAAAGGGCGGCTGTCCCAGGAGAGCGAACATGATCACGCCGAACAAGAGCGTCAGTAGGACAGCCGCCACGCTCGCCCCGGCCTGCAGCCAAAGCGACGGTCTGGTCCTTGGAACTAGCCGGATCATTGCGCCACCTGCAGCGGCGCGGCATCAGTCGGTTGCGCCTCGGATGGTTCGGCACCTGTCATCGCAAGGCCCAGCGACCGAATGGTCCAATCCTCGACCGGCCGTGTTGCCGACAGATGTCCCTCATGCAGAACAGCCAGCCGGTCGCACATCTCCAGCAGTTCGTCGAGGTCCTGGCTGATGATCAGAATGGCCGCACCCTCCGCCGCAAGCCGTTGCAACTCGCCTCGGATGCGGTTCGCGGCGCCAGGATCAACCCCCCAAGTCGGCTGGTCGATGACTAGGCAGGTCGGGCGCTTGTCCAATTCCCTGCCGACCACGAATTTCTGCAAATTGCCCCCCGATAGGCCGCTTGCCAGTTGGTCGATCCCGCTATGGCGCACGTCGTGATCATCGCTGATGCTTTGCGCCCGCCGTGCAAGGCGCCAGCGGAAGATCCAGCCGCGCCGCTGCAATTGCCGGTCGATCAGGTTGGATAGCAGGGCGTTGTCGGTCAACGTGAAGTTCGGTACGGCCGCATGTCCTAGCCGTTCCTCAGGCAAGAATGCCACTCCGAGACCGCGCCGTGCGTTGGGCCCGCGTCGGCCGACAGGTACATCGCCGAACAAGATCGCCTCCGAACGATTGGCGAGATCCTCTCCCGACAGGGCCCGATAGAGGGCTTCTTGTCCGTTCCCGGCAACGCCCGCAACGCCGACGATCTCACCAGAGCGCAGCGCAAGCTCCTCGACTTCGAGCGGCTTTGCACCGCCGGGTCGTATGAGCTTCAGCCCGGAGACCTGAAGACGGGTTTCCCCCAGCGGTCGTTCGATGCGCTCGCCTGCCGGAGGCCGTTCGCCGAGCATCAGTTCGGCAATCTGCTCGGCCTTTAGTTCCGATGGGCGACAGTCGGCCACCACTTTGCCGCCGCGCAAGATCGTGGCGTGGTCGCACAACTCGCGCACTTCCTGCAGCTTGTGTGAGATAAAGACGATGGCCGTTCCGCTGTCCGAAAGGCGGCGCAGCGTGTCGAATAATTGCCGGCTTTCACCTGGTGTCAGCACCGATGTCGGTTCGTCCAAGATCAGTAGCTTGGGATCCTGCAAAAGGGTGCGAACGATCTCGATGCGCTGCTTTTCGCCGGCCGACAGCGAAAACACATGAGTATCGGGGTCGAGTTCCAATCCATACTGTTCAGCGACCGCGTTGAGCCTTTTGGTCAGTGCTGCGCCAGGCACCGCCTTGGGCAGGCTGAGAGCGATGTTCTCCGCCACGCTCAGCCCCTCGAACAGCGCGAAATGCTGGTGCACCATGCCGATGCCAAGATCGCGGGCCGCGATGGGCGAGCGGATGGTGACCGGCTGGCCCTGCCACCGGATCTCGCCTTCGTCGGGTGCCAGCAGGCCAGCGATGATCTTCATCAAGGTCGATTTGCCGGCTCCGTTCTCGCCAAGCAGCGCATGAATCTCACCAGGCGTGATCGAGAAATCGACATGATCGTTGGCCAGGACGCCGGGAAAACGCCTGGTGATGCCCTTGAGATCAAGCAGCGGTGCTTCAGGCATGGAGTGCCTGGTCGCGATTGTCCGAATGCCGCATCAACCGGCTGCGTATCAGCAGCAACTCGGCGGCGACGCCAGCGGCGATGATCGAGGGCTCTTTGCCCCTAATGCCTACGATCCCGATGGGGCAGACCAGCTTGTCGATTTTGTCTTCCAGTAATCCACGGGCTCTAAGCTGGCTCACAAACCGCGCTCGCTTTGAGGCGGAGCCGATAAGGCCCACATGCACCGTGTCGTCGCGAGCCAACAGCAGCGCACACAGGTCCAGATCCAGGGCGTGATCATGGGTCATGATCAAGTGGTAGGCACCGGCCTCAGCAGCCGTGGCCGCGTCGATCGGCGAGCTATTGACGGCTTGGCAATGTGGCCTGGCCTCCGGCGCCCAATCCTCGCGCTCGTCGACCCAGACTACGTCGAACGGCAGAGCGGATAGTGCCGCCACAACGGCGCGCCCAACATGGCCTGCCCCATAGAGATAAAGCCGCTCGCGATGATCGAATTGGGGCAGTGTTTGTTGTTCGGTGGCTGCGAGGTCGAGAATGACATAGCCGCCGCAGCATTGCTTCAGCGTAGGTCCCAAAGGCAAGCGCAGCTCATGCCGAGTAGCGCCGGTGGCCAACATTTCGCGCGCTACTACGATGGCGCGATGTTCCAGGGCGCCACCGCCAATGGTGCCGGATACGCTGTTCGCAGTCACGATCATGGCGGCTCCAGCCTCTCGCGGCGCCGAGCCCAGCGTTTCCGAGACAGTGACCACAATACAGGTCATGCAGCCTTAGCTTCCTTGAGAGCTTTCAGCACTCGTTCTGGCGTTGCCGGCGCATCAAGATTGGGCCACCAGCGATCGGGCCCCGCGCCGGAAACCGCATGACACAGAGCCGAATGAACCGAGATCGCCAGCATCAGCGGCGGCTCGCCGACCGCCTTTGACTGGTAGAGATTGCCCTCGCGGTTCTCATTGTCGAAAAGCTTCATGGAAAACCGTTCCGGTCGATCCCCGGCGCACGGGATCTTGTAGGTCGAAGGGGCGTGGGTGTTGAGATTGCCGCGCTCGTCGAACACCAACTCCTCGGTGGTCAGCCAGCCCATCCCCTGAATGAAGCCGCCCTCGATCTGACCGAAATCGATCGCCGGGTTCAGCGAGCGACCGACATCGTGAAGGATATCGACCGCACCCACCCGATACTCGCCGGTCAACGTATCGATCTCGACCTCGGACACTGCCGCGCCATAGCCAAAATAAAGGAACGGACGCCCCTTGCCCGCGTCAGGGTCCCACTTGATTTTCGGTGTTTTGTAGTAGCCGGTTGAAGACAAGGATACGCGGTCGAAATACGCCAGGCTGACAAGTTGGAAGAAGGGAAGGGTGAAGTGCCCATCCGTAACCTCGGAATTTGCAAACCTGATCAAGTTGGACTTGGAGCCGGTGTGACGACGGAACATGTCGCACAGGCGCGCCTTGATGGTGCGGGCCGCTTCCTGCGCCGCCCTGCCATTCATGTCCGTGCCCGACGAGGCCGCCGTCGCCGACGTATTGGGCACCTTGTCGGTCCGGGTCGCGGTGATCTTCACGTGACCTAACGGAAGCCCGAATTCGTCGGCCACGATCTGGGCGACCTTAATGAACAAGCCCTGGCCCATCTCGGTTCCGCCATGGTTCAAATGGACGCTTCCGTCGCGATAGACGTGGACCAGGGCACCGGCTTGGTTCAGGAAGGTGTTGGTGAACGAGATACCGAACTTTACCGGCGTTAATGCAATGCCGCGTTTCGTCAGGTTGTTTTCATCATTGAAGGCGAGAATCTCGGCACGCCGCTCTTCGTATCTCGATTCCCGTACAAGCTGATCGACGAGGGCAGGGGCGACGTTGTCCTCAACCTCCATCTCATAGGGTGTGAGGTTGCGCGGCGCGTCGCCGTAGAGATTGCGCCGGCGAACGGTCAGCGGGTCGCGACCGAGCTTCGCCGCGACGGCATCCATCGCCCGCTCGATCACCATCATCCCCTGCGGACCGCCAAAGCCGCGAAACGCAGTGTTTGAGACCGTATGGGTCTTGCAGCGGTGCGATCTTATCCGTACGGCGGGCAGGTAATAGGCATTGTCGCTATGCGCCACCGCCCGGTCGTTGATAGGTCGCGACAGATCGTGAGAGAAGCCACAGCGCGAGGCCAGTGTGATATCGGCGGCCTGAATATTGCCCTCATCGTCGACACCGATCGCGTAGCGGCCCAGGAAGTCATGACGTTTCCCGGTCATGATCATGTCGTCGTCGCGATCGAGCCTGACCTTGACCGGCCGGCCGAGCTTTACGGCGGCAAGGGCCGCCATGACGGCGAATTGGGCGGCTTGGGTCTCCTTGCCGCCAAACGCACCGCCCATGCGCCTTACTTCGACCGTGACATCCATCAGCGGTACGCTGAGCGCGTGTGCGATCAGCATTTGGACCTCCGACGGGTGCTGGGTGGAGCAGTAGACGGTTACCTCGCTGCCCTCGCCCGGCACCGCTAGAGACACCTGCCCTTCAAGATAGAAATGGTCCTGTCCGCCGATGCGAATTTCGCCTTGGACAACGTGGGCTGACTGCTCAAGGCCAGGCTCGACATCGCCGCGCCCCATCAGCGTGGGCGGGTGAAGTTCACTTTCTGCATCAAGGGCGTCTTCGACTGTGTAAACACCGTCCGACACCGCGATATCGATTTCCGCTAGTTTGGCTGCCTTTCGCGCAGCCAGGCGCGTTTCGGCAATGACCACGAACAGCGGCTGCCCCACGAATTCGACCTGGCCCTCGGCAATAACGGGCTCGTCATGAACAACGGGGCCGATATTGTTTTCGCCAGGCACATCGTCGGCCGTCAGTACGGCAACGACCTGATTGGCATGTCGAACTTTGGTTAGGTCCAGTTTGCGTACCGAGCCCGGCGCGGTGGAGCATACACCAGGACAAGCATGCAAGGTCCCCGGCGGCTCAGGCATGTCGTCGATATAGCGCGCAGCGCCCGAAACATGGCCGGCCGCACTGTCATGGGCGAGAGAGCGACGGACCTCACCGCTTCTTAGAGCGGAGATTGTCTCGTCAGGCATGGGCGGCCTCCTGCGGTGCCCGCTCGGCAGTTTCATAGAAAAACCGTTCCAGCAGATTTCCGGCTACTTCGAGCCGATACCATGCCGATGCCCTGTGATCGCTCAAGGGCGAGAAGTCTTGGCCCAATGCTTCCTTCGCGGTTTCGATCGTCTCCAAGGACCAGTGCTCGCCGACCAAAGCCGCCATCGCGTGGCGCGCTAGGGCAGGGGTTCCGGCCAATCCGCCGAAGGCCAGCCGGGCGTCAACGCAATGGCCGGTATTCCGGTCGATGCGCACGGTCAGCGCAGCGAGAACGCTTGAAATGTCCTGATCGCGGCGCTTGGAGATCTTATAGACACCGAACCGGTCCGATAGGTTTCGTCTCGGCAGCAAGACCGCCTCGACGAATTCACCCGGCTGCAGATCTTGGCGTCCGTACTCGATGAAGAAATCCTCCAGCGGGATTTCGCGCCGCTCGTCACCGCGCCGCAGACCCAACCTTGCGCGCGCTGCTATCAAGAAGGGTGGGCTGTCGCCAATCGGCGAGCCGTTAGCAATGTTGCCGCCGATCGTGCCGGCATTGCGTACCTGAACAGCGCCTAGACGATCGAACATCGTCGCCGCTTCGGGATAGTCGGCAAGGAGTACTGGGACGGCGTCAGTGTAACTGGCCGCTCCACCGATCTCGAACGCCTGATCGGTAACCGTGATCTTTGCAAGATCTGAGGCCGATTTCGTGGTCACCAAATGCGGAAAGTCGCGCAGTTGTTTCGTGACCCAGAGGCCAACATCGGTTGCCCCAGCCACAAGCGTTGCATCTGGATACTCTTTGACATGCTGTGCGAGTGCCGAAGCACTTGCCGGCGCCACAAACCGTCCCTTTGGCCCATTGAGGTCAACGGTTTCCGCTGTTCTGCTCCAATCGCCCATCAAGCGCGATACGGCTTTAATACGCTGTTGAAACCAAGCGGGTTGCTCAGTGCCGGCAACTTGCTTCGCAGAATTCTGAATCGGGCCGTAGCCGGTGCAGCGGCAAAGATTTCCCGCGAGCCAGCTATTGATTGTCTGTAGGTCCCCGTCTGCCTCGGACAACTGATAAGCCAGCAACATCATGACAAAACCAGGCGTGCAGAAACCGCATTGCGAGCCGTGGTGATCGGCCATCATTTGCTGAACGGGATGCAGTTCGCCGTCCGGCCCAATCAGATCCTCGACCGTGATCAGCCATGCACCGTCCAAACAGGCTAAGAACAGAATGCAGGCGTTTAAGGCTTCGAATTCAACAGCCCCGGCGTCCGTCAATCTGCCGACGATCACTGTGCAAGCCCCGCAATCCCCCTCAGCGCACCCTTCCTTGGTGCCTGTCAGACGCAGATCCTCGCGCAGGTACTCGAGGACGGTTTGCGTCGGCGCGATGTTGCTCAGCGTTGTCACCGAGCCCCCGTGCACGAATCGGATCTCCGACCTGGTCATTTCAGCTCCCGCGGTAGGTCGCGTAGCCATAGGGGGAAAGCAGCAGGGGCACGTGATAATGCTCGTCCTTGGAACTGATTACAAAACGGATCACGACAACATCCAGAAAGCTCCCCGATGCAAGCGGCGTGCCGGTCATTTGGAAATAGGCGGCGGCATCGAACTCAAGCTGATAGGTGCCCTCCCTCATCGCGGTGTCGGACAAGATCGGCTGATCGAGCCGCCCGTCATCGTTTGTCGCAGCCTCAGCGACTTTTGCGGGGGCGGCGTCTTGGTCCATCCGGTAAAGGCAAATCCGAATGCCCGCTGCCGGACGCCCGCGATACTGGTCCAACACATGCGTCGTTAGTCTGCCCATATTTTAGTCATTTCCGGCAATGTCGAAAGCACAATGATCGATCAGTTTGCATAGGCACATTCCGCGTGCAATAGGCGCTTCGGCGCTGCAACATGGGCTTCAGTACTCCTCAGGCCACTGGATGAGACGCTATGAGCTTTCGTTTACTCGACCATAGTCACGGAAAGTCGCGCGTTAGGGTCATGCGTGTTGACCAGCAGTCCGAGCGGCAGGATGTCAGCGAGCTTGACGTCAAGATCACTCTGCGCGGTGACGCATTCGGTATCGCCTTTGATCGGGCGGACAACAGCACGACGGTTGCTACCGATACGATGAAGAACCTGGCCTATGTCGTCGCGGCAGAAGTCGGCTCCGGGCCGGCATTCGCATATCTAGAAGCCTTGGCGGCAAAATTTCTGACGCTTTATGAGGATATCGAGACAGTTTCGATCGAAGCATCAGAGACTGTTTGGCAGCGGGCGGTCATCAACGGATCGCCCCACACCCATGCCTTTACGGAGGACGCTAACGGTCAGCCCTACACGAAGCTTGTCCGTAGCCGTGACGGCACCAACGAGACTGTGGGTGGAATAGACGAGTGGCGAATCTTGAAATCCACTGGCTCGGGATTTGCCGACTTCCTGCGCGACGGCTTTACCAGCCTACCGGAGACCGACGACCGAATTTTGGCGTCTGCGGTGAATGCGCGGTGGCACTATCGCGGCGAGCCTGTCGATTTAGTCGCTGATAGGGTTCAGATTCTAGAGACCTTCCTTCGCATTTTTGCCGATACCTACAGCGTCTCCGTCCAGGACACGATGTATCGCATGGCCACGGCGGTACTCGACGAGGTTTCATCCATTGACCGCGTCAGCTTAAGCATGCCCAACCTGCACTACCTGCCCACTTCGCTCGAACGGTTCGGCGTAGAAGACAGTTCATTCGTATTCATCCCGGCGGCCGACCCTCATGGATTGATCGAGGCGACCGTTTCACGATGACGTCGGAGATCTACCCGCGAGATATGATCGGCTACGGCCGGACGCCACCAGATCCCGATTGGCCCGGCAAGGCGAAAATCGCCGTCCAGTTTGTTGTTAATTACGAGGAGGGGGGCGAGAACTGCATCCTGCACGGCGATGCCGCGTCGGAGGCCTTCTTGTCGGAGAGTGTCGGCGCGCAGCCGATTGAGGGTGCCCGCAACTTGAATATGGAATCCATGTACGAGTATGGCAGCCGGGCTGGCTTCTGGCGTATATGGCGCCTGTTCACCGGGCGCAATCTGCCGGTCACCGTGTTTGGCGTTTCCATGGCGCTTGGCCGCAATCCAGAAGCGGTGGCGGCAATGAAAGAGGCCGATTGGGAGATCGCAACCCACGGCTGGCGCTGGATTGATTACCAACATTTCACGCCGGATGAGGAATGGCGCCACCTTCAACAGGCGATCGCCGAGCACACCGAGGCAACCGGCGAAAGGCCGCTCGGGATCTATACCGGCCGCATAAGCCCGCGAAGTCGCGACCTGGCCGCGAAGGAGGGCGGCTTCGTCTATTGCGCCGATTCGTACGCAGACGATTTGCCCTATTGGGAGACTACAGAAAACGGCCCTTTGCTTATCGTGCCCTATACGCTGGACGCCAATGACATGCGCTTTGCCACCGCACAGGGCTTCAATGCGGGCGACCAGTTCTTCAGCTATCTTCGCGACGCCTTCGACACGCTTTACGAGGAAGCGGAAATCGCGCCCAAAATGATGTCAGTTGGCCTGCATTGCCGCCTTGTTGGCCGCCCCGGCCGAACCGCGGCCCTGGCTCGTTTTCTCGACTACATAGCCTCCAAGGACGGGGTTTGGGTGACCCGCAGATTGGATGTTGCGCACCATTGGCAGGCACGGTTTCCCTACGAGTCCTCAGATGCTTAACCTATCTGCGCTGAATGAGATGCCGGAAGAGCGCTTCGTTGATCTGCTCGGCCATATCGCTGAAGACAGCCCGTTTATCGCGCTTGCGGCCGCACAAGATCGCCCGTTTGCCGATCACGCGTCGCTCGTTACCGCTTTCGAAAACGCCCTTCGGAAGGCCGACGGTGAAAGCCAACTTGCCGTACTCCGGGCCCATCCGGACCTGGCCGGAAAGCTGACGCTAACCGACGCATCACTACGCGAGCAGAAAGGCGCCGGCCTTGATCAGCTCACGAAAGCTGAACGCGACAAATTCATGTCACATAACAGAAGTTATCGGGAACGTTTTGATTTTCCTTTTATCTATGCTGTCAAAGGGGCGACGAAAGAGCAAATTCTGTCGGCCTTCGAACAGCGTTTGATCCGAGATTTCGGGACCGAGCGGGATGAGGCCATTGGCCAAGTAGTCACCATTATGCGCTGGCGTCTGATCGAGGCCGTTGCTGCGTAAGCTGGCTAGCGTTCCACCGATTTACGAAACAGGTCCGGCGGCGCCCCGTGTTCTGCTTCGAAGGCGCGGGTAAAGTAGGACCGGCTTTGGTAGCCGACCAACTCCGCTATTCGCTTTACTGGTAGGTTGCTGCCGGTCAGCAACTCAGCTGCCCGGCGCAGCCGGATCGTGCGCAAAAGTTCCATGGGTCCCCTGCCATAGCCATGCTGAAACCGTTTAGCGAATGTGGCTCGGCTCATGCCGGACAAGTTGGCAAGGCTTTCGACACTGTGATCCTGTTCCGGCCGGTCGAGCATGACTTGCATCGCAGCCCATAGCGGCTCCTCGGAAATGCCTTGCATCCAACGCAGCGATGGATCGCCTGCACTAAAACGTCGGCGAAGCAGAATGATGACGCATTGTTGCAACAGCGCCCTGGCCAGCGCGCGGCTACCGATCTTCGGGCTGGCCAGTTCCTGAACGAAATCGTCAAGTGCGCGCCGCACTCGGTCGTCAGGGCTCAGATGTTCGATGATAGGGCTGCGTAGCAGGTTGAGTGTGCCGCTGAGCCCGCGATAGGAAATCTCGATCTGCCCGCACACCGCAGCCAACGTATCTTCGCCGGCACCCGTTTTCAGATGTATGAACGATGCGTCGAGCGGCTTGCAGTCGGGCAGGGGATCGCCTCGTGGTGCCTCGCCGCGCAGACCATGCGGGCAAAATGCCGCTACTAGAACCACACTGCCATGCTCGACCTTAATCGGCGGTTTGTGGTCGACGACCACTGAGCCCGAGCCGGCGATTACATAGTGCAGTATGGCAAAGGTCCGTCGGCCTAGGCCCATCGAATTGGGGCCTCGAATCTGACACAGCGCGAAGGGCTCTAGGCTTACTTCAAGGGCGTTGAGTACGTCGTCGAACATGAAGGTGAAATCTAACACCATTGCTGCTTGTGCGCTGCCCACGTTGCTCGCGAGAACACACCACTCAGACGATAAGGCACATCGGCCGCCTCATACTATCCCTATCGGATCAATCCGCGACTTCGAGAAGGAGGATGTCTATGTCTGACGATCATAATCATCACGTGCATAACGACCACTGCCACCATGATCACGGCGTAGGCCGGCGCGCTATGCTGCGCGGCGGTGTCGCAGCAACCGTAGCAACCGCAGCGAAGGCGGCCACAGTAGCTGCTGGCCCCCGATCCGCCCGCGCAGACGTTTCGGACTATGCGGATCCCGCAGAACCGATGCTGCCGCAGACCGATGTTGAAGTTGGGCTAGGCAATACGGCCCTCGTCATCACCGACCCGCAGATCGACTTTTTGAGCCCTGACGGCGTCACGTGGGGTGCCGTCGGCGAAAGCGTAACTGAGCACAACACCGTCGAGAACATCGGCCGTTTGCTGCGCGCAGCCAAAGATGCCGGCATGACAGTGGCAGTCTCGCCGCACTACTACTATCCCACCGACCATGGTTGGAGTTTCGGTGGCCCGCTGGAACAGTTGATGCACGCCATCGGCATGTTCGATCGCGCCGGACCGTTGACGATGGAGAATTTCAACAATTCCGGTGCTGACTTCATGCCGGAGTATCGCGACCTTATTCTCGACGGCGAGACGATCATCACCAGCCCGCATAAGGTCTACGGCCCACAGGTGAACGATCTCGACCTACAGCTGCGCAAGAATGGCATCGACCGGGTGATTCTGGCCGGTATGTCAGCCAATCTGTGCACCCAGGCCCACCTTTACGATCTGCTGGAGCGCGGCTACCAGGTGGCGGTCGTCCGCGATGCAACCGCTGCAGCGAAACTGCCGGAAGGCGATGGCTATCAGGCCGCCATCATCAATTTCCGGTTTGTTGCGAACGGTCTGTGGGATACCGACGAAGCGGTTCGCCGCATCCAGGCGGCCGCTTAGCACCAACCCATCAAGTTTGACGAGGCCTACCGCTCGGCCGCCTGCAAGGGCGGTCGGGCAAACCCTTTCGAGAAACGTGACGCGCGGCAGGGACCTCGATAGTATTCGTTTAGGGTCTGTCGCGAATCTTGTCCAAGAGATCGCGCCGCCGCTGCTGTTGGATTTAACGCTGTTCCACCCGGCGGCGACGGCCGACCCGATGGCTGCGTACGAGCCGGTAGCATGAGCCAGGCAGGGCGCGGTCAGTTCGGAAACTGCTCGGGGTCGGCAGGGCGATGTCGCTAAATCTTATCGACGATGTGCTTCCGCCGCTTAACTTATCCGAGAACATCAAAGCCCTGCTTCCAAGCTGGGCCTATCTGGGGCACAAGATTTGGAGAGAGAGCCGGCGAAGGGAGCCCGAGCTGCGCCATCTGCAAGCTTTGGTCGACCCCGGCCGGGCGGCGCTTGACATTGGTGCCAATCGAGGCCTGTTCACCTGGCCGTTGTTGAAGCATTGCCGCGAAGTGCACGCCTTTGAGCCGAATCCACCTATGGCTCGCATTCTGCACCGACGGTTTTCCAAAGCTCACCGCAAGGGGCTGTTTCATTTACATCGCATCGCACTTTCCAACCGATGCGGCGAAGCGGTGTTGCACGTTCCAATCGATAGCAAGGGGGCGGTGCGACACGTCGATGCGTCCCTGGAAGAAGACCAGGGCGAAGGCGCCTCCGTCCACAAGGTGACCGTGCCGGCAGAGCGGCTCGATGATCTTGATTTGCCAGAAGTCGGTTTCATAAAGATCGACGTCGAGGGCCACGATCTGGCTGTGATCGAAGGTGGCCTCAATCTGATTAAGCGCGACCGTCCGACGCTGCTTGTCGAGTTCTTCTCTGGCCGGACCCGCAAACCTTTGAGGCGAATTGCCGAGACCGAGGCGATGACCGGGCTTGGCGCCCATGTTTTGCTCGACGATGTCATACAGCCGCTGAGGTCCAGTTTGGAGACGCTCAGGCAAAGGTTGCGCAAGGCGCACCGGCGCACGACTCACAACGTCATTTTTCGCTAGTTCACCTCTATCTGGATCTTAGAGGTTGCTTCTAGTCATAGTGTTTTACTATTATTGATTATGTTCATAGGTTCAACGGAACTCGACAATGTCCCTAAGCCTCACATTCCTAACCAAGATAAGCATCGAGAACAGGAAGGAGAGACTGACCGAGCCGTCGGGCCTTGCACAGTGTCACGACAAAAACGGGTTTTGGACGGTTAGCGACGACACTGAGAAGGTGTTTCAGATTTCGATGGGTGGAAAGGTGAGGTCGAAGCGTTCGATCCCGCTGCCTGACAAGGGCCTGGAAGGCATCACGATCGATCCAGCCGGAACCTTTTTGTTCGCGGTCCGCGAAGAGAGCAATGAGATCATCAAGCTGGACATCGCCCAACTGTCTGTCGTCAGCCGCCACACTCTGTCGGATATGACTGGGTACGACGCTGTGGCGCCGCACTTTGCCAATGGTAATGAAAACAAGGGCTTAGAAGGTGTTGCCTGGAATTCAGACGCTGACACGATTGTCGTTTTGAAAGAAGGCGAACCAGGCCTCTTGATCGAGATCGATGCCGACTTGACCGGAATTTTGGGCCATGCAGCGCTCGACGACTTCGACGGCTTTACCCGTTTCGCGAAGGCAGGCGAACGGGTCGACTACTCCGATATCTGCTATGACTCTAGCCGCGGGCTCTATTGGGTCGTCAGCGACAAGGCCAAGCGCGTTTACCATTTCGATTTCCAGGCCAGGCGCGTGGTCTGGAGCGCGCCGTTGAGCTATGCCAAGAAGGGCGAGTATCGAGAAATCGAGAAGGCCGAGGGCGTGGTCTATGACCCTGTCGCCGGCCGTCTTTACGTTGCCAGCGACGAGGAGGCGACACTCTATACCTACGACGTGCGCCCGTAAGGCCCGCCCAAGTCTCTTGGAGCGACACCGCGTGAAGCGTGGATTGGCTGGGGGACCTGGATTCGAACCAGGGTTGACGGAGTCAGAGTCCGCAGTCCTACCGCTAGACGATCCCCCAGCATGGCAACGAATTCAATGGGTTATCAGTGTCTTTGGTCAGTACCATTGATCGAGTTTGCCTGCCCAATAGGTGGCGAACTTCCAAAGATATGTTGCCTGGCGCTCTGATATGACATATGCGCGCGTTTTGACAAGAGTCTTTTGGCGCTAGGGATTTGCGCCGCGGGCCGATGGTATTGCCGATGCTTGCCGGCAACGCTGGAATCCGACCAGCGGGTCGGCGCGTTTGTCCGGTGGTTGCGGCGAGCCGATCCTTATGGATACCCGATCCGTAGCGTAGTTCACGCAGCCATAACTGAAAGATTTGTCAGCGGCTTAGTCGACAAAATGAAGGCGTCGACTGAGCCTTGGGATGCGATCATCCGTCCGTCGCGCGCGGTCGATGCAATGATCTGTTATGTCGTGGATCCTGAATGTGCGTATCTGGGCAACCGGTTCGGCAGAGCTAAGCGTTTGATTTCGGTTCAGGTGGCGATTGAGACGTCAAGGCTTCAAAATCGGGCCCACGCCAAAGGGTCACCATCAGGACAGTTGCAATCACCAAGCTGCCGGCGGAGATCGCGAATGGCAGGTGAATGCTGATTGACATTAGTTCGCCGCCGATCGACGAGATTATCCCGGCGCCAAGCGTCCAAAGCGCCACGGTGACCCCCATGACCCAGCCTTGTTCGGTCTTGTCGACGCTAGACGAAAACAGCGTCAGCATCTGCGGATAGTTGGCCGCATAGCCGACTACGAAGGGGATGACTAGGACGTAGGCTAATACTGCTATTGGGTTCAGCATGAACAGGATTTGCGATACCGCCATACCGGCAAGCGCCACATAGATGATCGATTTTTTCGAAAAGCGCTTTGTCAAAGTCGGTACTAGGAAGGCGCCGGCTAAAGCCATCGCGCCGCCAAAGACAACCAGAATGATGCTGTTCTCAAAGGTGTCGAAATCAAAACGCCTTAGAAGATAGCTGTCGACAAAAATAAAGAAGGAATTCACCGCGAATTGTGAGCAGAAGAATACGAGAGATAGTTTGAGCACGATTGGCCGCTTTCCGGCATCCCAGAGCGTCCGAAAAATGTCCGTTACCCGAATGCGCAGCTTCTTGGGAACGAAATCGACGTTGTGAAAGAACATTACGATCAGGGCGATATTCACCAAGACCATAACGCTGGCGGCATAAAAGGGCAGTTGGATCGAGGCGATGCTGCCGAGCAGGCTGCTGTCCGACAGGACGCCGCTCATCAGGGGACCCGCGACTAGTCCAAGGCTGAGGGCCACGACCACATAGCCCATGTTGCGGGTTTTTTCCTGGTCGTCTCCGCTGAGATCGACCAAGGCCGCCTGTGCAATTGGCTGATTGCCGGCGGTGAAGCCCGAGATGAGGCGCCCGAGGATGAGGAGCGGAAAGCTGCTGAGATAGATGGCCAGGATCGACAAGACATAGCCGGTAAGATTGCCGCCAAGACAAATCAGGATGCCGCGCTTGCGGCCAATCACGTCGGTAAGTTTCGAGATATAGGCAGCACCCAAAAACCAGCTCAAAAAAAATCCGCCGATCGTCAGCCCGTAATAGAGCTGGCGCGTCGCAGTGGACGTTTCGGCGTCAAGCAGGGCTTGGCCCTGGCTAAGGACTAGAGTCGTGACAATTGGAATAACAAGACCCTGACCCATGACGTCGAGAAAGACGACGAAGAGCAAGGAGAAGTTCGCGATCCTCATGATCCGATCATCTGGGATCGAGATTGCGGAAGCTTTCGCCGCGCCACAGAACAAAAATCAGAATGGCAGCAATCACCAGCGCGAGGATCGAGACGCTGTAGGGCAAATAGATGCTCATCGCCATCAGTTGCCCGCCGATAAGCGACATGATCCCGGCGCCAAGCGTGTAGAGCGCAACCGTCACGCCCATGACCCAGCCTTGCTCATGTTCATCCACGCTGGCGGAAAACAAGCTCAACATGAGTGGGTAGTTGATCCCGAACGCGACCACGAAGGGCAGGATCGCCGCGTACGAGAGGATGCCAACCGGATTGACCATCACGATCACTAGGCCGATCGCCATGATCAGCAAAGTGACGTAGATGATCTCGCGTTTAGGAAACCGCATTGCGAGCGGCGCAACAAGGAAAGCGCCGGATGCGGCCATCCCGATGCCAAATACGATCAGGATGATGCTGTTCTGCGCCGTGTCGAACTGAAAGCGGCTGAACAGGAAGTTGTCCAAGAAGACGAAGAACGTGTTCAGCGCAAGTTGAGAGCAAAAGAAGACCAGCGATAGCCTCAAGACCACCGGCCGCTTGGCCACGTGATAAAGCGTGAGGAAAACGTCGGTAATCTTTATCGTGACCTTGCGCGGTTCGAAGTTAATGTTGTGGAAGAAGATCACGATCAGAAGGATGTTGATCGCAACGAGTGCCGCCGCCGCATAGAATGGTGCTTGAACTGACGCGAGATCGCCGAGCAGATTTTGGTCGGTCAGGGCGCCACCTAGTATTGGGCCGACCAAGAGCCCCATGCTGACCGCGACAATGACAAGCCCCATACGTTTGGTTTTTTCTTCGTCGCTGCTGCTTTGGTCGACCAGCGCCGCCTGCGAGATCGGCTGATTGCCGGCGGTAAAGCCGGTGATGATCCGGGCGACCAGCAACAATGGAAAGCTGCTGGTGTAGAGCGCGACAATGGTCAGCCCATAGCCAACAAACCCACCGACCAGACAAATGAGGATGCCTTGCTTGCGGCCGATGAAGTCCGACAGTTTCGATATGTAGGCAGCGCCCAAGAACCAGCTCAGGAAGAATACGCCCATCGTGATCCCGAAATACAGCTCGCGCATACCGGTGGACGTGTCGGTATCGAGCAGAGTCTGGCTCGGATCGAGAAGCAGCGTTGTCAAAACGGGGATGACCAGCCCCTGGCCCATGACATCGAGCATGATCACGAAATAGAGTGACAGGGTCGCTATTCTCATGCGCGGCAAGTCCTGCGAGCTAAGACTGTTGCCTTAGGCCTCGCACAGGACGTTCAGCTTGCATAGAGGAAACTGCTTAAACTATCGCGTGTTGCGCCGACTAGGTGCTTGCCGCCGCCTTCCCGGCAAGATCAGGTCATCAAGCAACCGTGTCGTCACATCCAATCAAAGTCATTAGGAACACTCTGCGGCGACCCGCCGGCCAGGATATCCCAATCGAAACCGGACAGTTCGTTCGTTTCGTCGGACGCAAAGTCGTTCGCGAACTTGGTGTACTCGAAATGGATCGTTTCCGTGCCGTCCCCGTTCGCCATCACATCCTCGACCAACGTGCCGTCAAAGGTGAAGTTGGCCACCTCTACATACTCGCCATCTTCAACGCGCCAGACCTCGAGATCCAAAATTTCGGGAGCGCTGCCAATGGTGGCCTTCTCGGTGAAGAGGGCGCTAAGGTCGTCGGAGGAACGGGTTACGGTTAGCCCCTGCGTGTTGACCACCGATTGCCCGGAGGGCCCGCCGATCCCGCCACCAGCCGTCAACGCACCAAACTCAAAGCCATCCACGGTCACCCAGTCCTGATCGCCATATTTGAGGGCATAGACCAGCGCACCGCCGCTCGACGGCAGATCGCCCGCCTCGAAAGGTGCGGAGGGGGCCAGTGCATCATACTCGTCGTATTGCGAATCGGTTTGGATGAAACCGGAACCCGAGATGCTGTCGACCTGTATCCCGAGGGCGCTGAACCGGATGATCTGATCCAGACCGTCGTCTCCGGCCTTGGTCGAAGACTCGACGATGGCGGCATTGTCTAGCTCGATCCGAAACAGCTCTGGATCGCCACTCGAGCTTGACGGGGTCACGCCGACGAGCGCCGTATCGTTGGTGGTGCCGTTAAACTGACGATTGTCTAGGCGGGAAAAGTCGAATTCGTCGCTGTCGACGTTGACGACCAGGCTCGATCCTGGATCTCCAGCAGTACCCAACCCACCGCCACCGACATCGAAATCGAGTGGGCGCGCGATATCGAACAAGAAGCCGTCGACGGCGACCCAATCGGGATCTTGCGCATAGGCATTCGCATCGCCCTGGTAGTTGACGGGCCCGTCGCCGACATAGAGATAGTAGGTCAGAGGTTCGCCAAACTGCGCGTCCGCCAGCGACCCGTCCCATTCGAACGATGCGGCCGGACCCTCGGCCCGGTTGGTTGTGAAATCCCAAGCGAAGGATTCCTCTTGCCCGGAAGGCCCGTCACCCGTTCGCGTGGCTTCAGAGAATTGCTCGACACCAAACACCAGTTGTTCCGTTCCATCACCATTGGTGGTGTAGTCTGATGCCAGGACACCACGAAAATCGTAACTCGCGACCGGTTGGCCAGCGCCTGGCGTATCGAGCCAGACTTCGATTTCCAATAGGTCTAGCTCACCGCCATTGGTCGCGCTGGCCGCAAATTCGGCACTGAAAGCATCGGATGGTCGGGAGATGACCAACTCGCCGGCCGAGGCGGGGTTGCCCGTATTTACGTCGAACGAAAAATCGTCGATCTCAAGCCATTGGCCGGTTTCGAGACGAACGACATAGATCAGGCTGTCACCACCAAAGCCGGTCTCGGGATCGTAGGTCAAACCCTCGATCGGGGACTGCCGTAATGCGGTGCGCTCGAATTCAAAGGGCTCCAACGGTGCCCCTTCAGGATCGAAGCCGGTTGTCTGCCAGCGGAGGCCCGACGCGTTATCTTCGTCCAACAATGTGAGGTTCAGCCGAAAGTCGAGACCATCCTCCCTGGCGGCGTTACCGATCGAGTCCACATTGGTTTGTTTGAGCTCGAGCCGAAACTGCTCCGTCGGGTTGCCGAATTCATCGGTCACGACGCCGACCAGCACCGCGTCGGTCGGCTGACCTTGAAACAGTTCTTCGTGCAAGCCCGGCAGGTCGAGATTGGCGTTCGCCAAGTCGAGCGAAAGGCCGGAGAAGATGTGCTCTTGCGATGTCGGGCCACCACCCGGCGGTGGTTGAGGTGCCCTCAGCGTGTAGTCGAAACCGTCGACCGCGATCCAGCCCTCTTCCGAGGTGACGGTATCGTCGTTCGTGCCGTCACCGACGCGCAAGTAATAGGTGATCTGGCCGTTGATGCCGCTAGGCTCGGTGGTTTCGGGCCAATTGAACTGTGCCTGCGGCAGATCTTCCGATTGGAACGTGAATGGCGGCTCGTTGCCGGGAGCCTGGAATGTTTCGGAGATCGTGCCGAACGAAATGTTGATCGTTTCCTTGTCGGCTTGTTGACTAATCTCGCCGATGCCGGCCATGCCCAATTCATAGCTTGCGACGGGCAAAAGTGTTCCTGCCTCGTCTCGCCACACTTCCAAATCGAGGCTGGACAGCTCGTCGGAACCGACTTGAGAGAGAAGCTTTGTGCTCAGTACATCGGGCGTTCGTGTCAACTCAAGCTTGCCAGAAACACTGGCCGGCGGACCGTTTTCGGGGATGAAGTTCAGATCATAGCCGTCGACTTCGATCCACTCGCCAGACTCGAGCCGCAGGACATAAACCAAATTGTCGCCCGACGGGCTGCTGGGTGCATCGGGCGCGTCGCCAAGCGGGCCGGCTTGCGGTATCTGCCCGGGCAATGCGTCGAACGATTGACCCGGAACAACGCCGCCTTCCAGAGTCAGCTGGTCGGTGTCGTAGCTGATCCCGTCAAATGTCAGCGTTGCGACCTGGTCCAGCCCCGTGGGCCGGCCCAAGGTTTTAGTCTCAATGACGCTCGTGTTGTCCAGTTGGACCCGAACCACCTCGACGCCTTGTATTGGCTGGCCTTCCGACCCTCTAGTCGGCGGCGAGACTCCGATGAGGGTGGCTGCCTCTAGAAGCGGGTTGAATTGGTCGGCGTCGATGGCGGCCATATTGAAGCCGGCGTCACCAAAATTGATGGTGAGGTTCGATAGTTCTCTTGGGCCGATCTCGACGGATGGCTCGCCGGGTGTGACCGTGATATCGCCATCGACGCCAAAGACAAACCCGTCGATCTCAATCCAGCCCTCATTGGCGGGATAGTCCGGATTGGTTGAGTTCCCCTGAGGCAGCCCGTCGAAACGCAGATAGTAGGTCAGCTTGTCGTCGCGAATGTCGTTTTGAACGGTGATTGTGATCTGCTTTTCGACATTGCTGAGTTCATCAGCGGCGAAGAGCGTCACCTCGTAGCGATTGTCCCCATTCGCATCGCCAGGGTTCTCGAAATCGGTAAGTATCCGAAACTGGAGCTCACCGGTCGCCGGGTCCACGACGAACAGGTCTCCGTCCGGACCCCCGATGCCTCGTCCAAGCTGCGTGCTGTCTGGATCGGTGACGTCGTAAAACAGTCCGGTTGCTAACTGGCCTTCAAGGGTAACCGCGCTCGACTTTGTTGTAATGACCGGTGGTTCGTTGACCTGTTTGACCGAGATGGCAAGTGCCAGGTCGGTGAAATCGAAATTGTCCGAGGCGCGGATCACCACGTCATAGTCGTTGTCGCCGTTGGCGTCGGACGGGTTCTCGTAATCCGGTGGAGATTTGAACGTCAGACCACCGGTCTCGGGGTCGATGTTGAAGAACGCATCATCGGCTCCCCCGCCCAGGCTAAATGTTATCTGGTCACCCTCATCAGGATCCCGGACATCCAGAAACAAGTCGACGCTGGTCGAGTTCTCAAACGTTCCGAGCGTCACGGAAGGTCCGAAGATCGGCGCGCTGTTGCTGCCATCGAGGAACACCCGGGCATCAGAGAACATCACCAGCCCGACATTGATCAGGGTATCTGTTCCTGTCTCGCCATCTTCCGGTGCGATGTCTTTGACGATCGATGGAGCGCCGTTCTGGCCGATGGTGATCTCGTAGCCGAGTTTGGAATAGGCCCGCAGGTCCAGCACATCGTCGCCACCGCGACCATCGATGAAGTCGTTGCCTTCGGTACTAAAAAAGGTTTCGGACAGGTCCGTGCCAGTGGTTCCGCCGTCGACATCGCCAACATCGTCGGCGGCGTCATCGACGGCATCTTCCAAGGCTTGCCCGGTGAATTTCTCTTCCGCTGTTGAGCTGTCGTCGGTAGCGCCTGATTTTTCCAATGCCGGTGCCGCCCCGGTCTGTACAACGACTTGAACCTGCGCAATCTCCTCCAAGGCGGACTCCGCATCGGCAGGATTCTGCGCCGCGTTCTGCGCGGCGCCGTTGGTCTCGGCGATCACGCTTGCCGCACCAGTCAGCGTCTCAGCCGAAAGCGGGGCGCCGTTTGAAGCCGCGTCGACGATCGCCTGGATCACTGCCGGGTCACTGAGATCGAGAAGTCCGGTGGTTTTGGCGAGTGCGCCGGCTAATGCCTCGAACGCGGCGTTTTGCGCCAGGTCCGGTTGCAGGCCAGCCCCACTAAGAAGGGCCGCGATCTGTTGGACCGTATTCTGCACCTGTACCGAGGCCGATTGAGCGTCAATCCCGGTTTCTGACTGGCTGGGATCACCGGACAACGCTGCGGCTATGGGGTCAAAGTCGGTAAGTTCGCCAATGTCACCCAGCCCAAGCCCCTCGATTATCCTGGCCGCGGCCGCTTGCTGCGTCAGCCCAAGATCCATCAGAACGACAATCAGCGTCGTCAACGGCGTCACCACTGTCGACCCGGCCGGCGCGCGCAACTGTCCGAGGAACGGCAGGCCCGTTGAAACATCGATACCGCCGAAGAGGATCAACCGACCTTCTGCATCGGCCAGAACGAAATTCCCCGCAGCGTCGGTGGTCGCCGACGCCTCGCCGGCGTCTTGCTGTCCATTGCCATCGGCGTCGGCAAATACCGTCGCGCCTGAAACGTAGCCGTCTATCGCAGCCCCTTCGGTCAAGGCGACTGACCCGGTGACGGTAATCTCGACCGTCGTGGGGGTCGACAGGCCGATCCCATTGCTGGCCTGATAAACGAAGCTGTCGGTGGCTTCCTCACCGACGCCCAAACCGTCAAAGACGCCGTTCGGGTCATAGCTGTATGACCCGTCTTCGTTGACAGTCAGAAGAGCGCCGGAAAGCAGCGTAATCTCAATGCCGACATTGGCTGCCGAGCCCTCTACGGTGCCAACGGTCAAGCTATCGCCGTTGAAGTCCGTATCATTGGCCAATACGCCATCACCGGCCGTCTTCGCGATCGTTGCCGCCTCATCGACCGTGGCCTGATCGCCGACCGCGTAGGGCAGGGTGTTGCGATCGTCGAGGAAGACTTCGACGCCGTCGGTAAAGACCAAGCGCTCGACGCCGGCAAGGACGTCCCTTCCGTCCGCCTGATCGCCGTCGACATGGTTTACCTTCCAGACCGTGCCGATCTGCACAATGTCGTACTCGTCGAGGCTGCCGCCATAGCGGGCCGTATCATCGCCGCGGCCGCCTAGGATCAGATCGTTGCCCGCGCCGCCCGCAAGGTCATCGTTGCCGCGGCCGCCGGAGAGAAGATCGTTGCCATCATCGCCGCCAATAGTGTCATTGCCGCTGCCACCAAATAGGTTGTCGTCCCCACCGGCCCCGCGAAGAATGTCGTCGCCCCATAGGCCAAATAACCAATCATTGCTGCTCTGGCCCTCAAGAAGATCATTCCGCCAACTGCCAAAAAACCATTGCGGCGCTGTTGAGGATTCAGCTAGGGCCGTCGCACTATTATCGAGCCTCCAAATTGACTTAGAGTAATTTTCTGAATTCCAACTATAGCTTTGCCTAAATGACGGCATGACGACCTCCTATGAAACAGTCGCCTAAAACTCACCGATTGGAAGGCAATCCCTTTTCTTTATTTTTATTTTTAAGGCCAGGACGTGGCCTGCCGATCGATTATCAGGCTTGCGTCAACTTTAAGAATCGAAGTGATGATTGTCCAACAACCATATCATTAATTTTGATGACTATTTGTTATCAAATTGGCCCAATAACCTGGAGGTGGGATTACTAAAAGGAGATGATCTCTAATGAGTGCTAAGTGCCGTCGCGCGATTTGCAATCGATACTATTCTCGCAACCGGCGCCGTGTCTTCAGTACAGCCTCGGCACCAGCGGCGCGAAAGTCCGATCAGCCCGCGTTGAGTTGCTGAATGTCGTCGCGCCTCCAAAGGACCGCGATCAAAACCAGCGCGACGAGAAAGCTGCCGATCGAGACAAAGAAGGGCAGACGGATGTCGATGGCCATCAGCGAACCGCCAAGGATGGAGATGATCCCGGAGGCCAGGGTGAACAGGGCCACTGCCACGCCCATCACCCAGCCCTGTTCGGTTTCGTCGACGCACGCAGAAAACAAGGTCAACGTCGTCGGGTAGACGATGCCGAAGGCGGCGATGAGCGGCACGATGGTGAAATAGGCGAGGATCGGTGATTGGTTCAGGATAAACACAACCTCAGCCAGTGCCATGATGGCGATGCCCGCAAAAACGATGCTGGTTTTTCGCACCCGCTTGTTGATCGGCCCGACAAGAAAGCCGCTAAAGACCGCCATGGTCGCGCCGAGCACCAGCATGGACAGGCTGTTTTGAAAAATGTCGAAATGAAACCGGCTGAAAAAGTAATTGTCCATAAAGACGTAGAAGCTGACGATTCCGGACTGCTGGAAAAAGAACACGAGTGAGACCCTGGCCACGTTCGGACGATGCGCGGCTTGCCAAAGGGTGAGGAAGATCTCAACCGGGCGGAATTTCAGTTTCCGCGGCGTGAAGTTCATATTGTGAAAGTAGATCGCGATCAGAACGATGTTGATGACGATGAGAGCGCAGGCGACATAGAACGGCAGTTCTAGGGAGGCGATCGAGCCGATCAGCCCCTGGTCGGAAAGAACCCCGCCGATGACGGGTCCGATCACCAGACCGATTGCCATCGCTACGATGATGAGGCCCATGTACCGGGTGCGCTGCTCGTCGTTCTCGCTGATATCGACCAATGCCGCTTGGGCAATCGGCTGGTTGCCTGCTGTGAAGCCGGAGACTGCACGACCGATGAGCAACAAGATCAGACTACTGGTTAGCAGAGCAATAATGGTCAAAAGGTAGCCAGCCAACGCGCCCGACAGGCAGATCATGATGCCTTGCTTGCGGCCGATATAGTCTGAGACTTTTGAAATATAGGCGGCGCCCAAGAACCAGAAGAGGAAAAAGGTACCGATAACAAGGCCATAGCCGAACTGGCGCATGTTTGTCGGCGTGTCGTGCGGCAGGAACCCTTGGCTGGGGTCCATCATCAGATTGTTGATGATCGGGAACAGCAGGCCCTGGCCCATGACGTCGAGCACGACGACCATCAGCAGCGCAATATTGGCCATCCGAGACTAACCGCTTCTATTTGATCTGTAGCGCCCGGTAATAGTCGCACATGGCCTAGTAGCTGAGAAGTCGATTCCTAGCGCGACGAACTTCTTTGGGCTTTTCGCATGTCGATATCGCGGCGACTGCTTGATTGAAGTTTTCTAGATAACAAGGTCGAACTCGCGAGTGGCCACCGAGATGCCGTTGATCAGAAGCTCTAGTCGATGGGCGCCTGGATAGTATTTGCGCGTAGTGATCGGCCTTATCTTGTGCTGACGCTCGGCACTATGGGTCTCTCCCGCTGGCAGCGTGATGGTCTTCCACTTGAAAACTTTCCTTGAAAGGTCGCCGTTGGCTTTACGGTGATGCACCGCGTAGTCGATGATCAGACACTGCGGCGTGTCGGCGTCCGAGGTGAGGTCCAAGGCGAAGTCGAGCGCGTCACCAAACTGCACAGTCGGCGTGAGTATCTCCAAAGATGCTACCGAGACTTCTGGCTGGCGATATCCCAAAGCCTCCAATGTCGGTTGATGGCCCTGCTTGATGAGCGTTCTGCAAGCGTGCCGGACAAGCTGTTCGCGCTCAGGGCTAGCGTCCTTTAGCCAGCGCCGAGCGATATCGGCCACCAACTCCGGGTGATCTTTGGCGATATCGTTGAGGTTGTTGGCGACCGAACGGCGGACATAGTCGCTCTCATCATCTTTGAGCCGCTCGAGTATTGCCAGGACCGGGCTTGGGTCTTCGATGAAGGCTGGCAACTGCATTGCCCAGGGCAATCGCGGCCGGAGTCCCTCCGAGGCGAGACGGCGAACATGTCTATCCGGGTCTTGCGTCCAGGTATCGACCGTCGCAAGGGTCCGTTCCGGTTGCTCCAGCAAAAAGAACCGAATGCCAAATTCGGAGCTGAACAGCTTCGTCATCTCCTTCAGCAGTGTCATCGACAGTTCGAAATGGTCCTGACCATTCAAAGCGACGTAGTGGGTCATTGGCATGATTGCCCAGCCGGAGATTCCACGATCGTCGATCACGGCCTCTGACAAGCCCCCGCTTGGCTCAGGCGCCAGGCTGGCCAGCATAACTTCGCCTGCGCGACCAAAATCGTCGGGCAATGATTGTGTTAGAGCTGTTGTGATCTGAGTTGAGCGTTCCTTCAGTTCTAAGTCGTCGAGGCCATTCGAGGCGGCTGCGACAAAGCCCTCCCGATCAAATTCCGTCCAGGATGCGGCCAGATGGTCGGCCATGTTTCCGATAACGGCTACATTGAAGAAATTCTTGAATGGCTCTGGCATCGCGGTCTTTGCTCGAGTTCAACGGACTTGGGGCGCGGGCGCTGCTTGCGGCATGCAACGGGAGATCACCCTATCACGACGCCTGCTGCCAAGAACGTGTCAGCAGGATTGCCTCAAAGAACGATTGCTGCCGTACCGGGCGCATGCCTGTGCTGACCCTCGCGGTCTTGACGGGCCGCCGCTCAACCGCTTGTTTCATCGCACCTCGCTCGACATCCGGACATTCGTCTTATGAGTTCGACCATTCGCCATCTGCTGGCCAACGGCGCCGATGACGCTCCTGCTATCGGTGCGCCGGGCGTCGCTGCGCTGGACTTTGCTGGATTGCGCGCGCTTTCCGACTACACGGTCAGTGCCCTGAACGGCGTGGGCATTGGGCGCAACGATCGGGTGGCGATCGTCTTGCCGAACGGGCCGGCGATGGCGGCTGCCTTCATCTCGATCGCTGCCGGTGCCACTACCGCACCTCTCAACCCGGCTTATCGGGAAAGCGAGTTCAGCTTCTATCTGACGGACCTGAAGGCGAAGGCCTTGGTTGTGCAAAAAGGGGACGACACCCCCGCTCGCGGTGCTGCTGAGCAAGCGGGTATCGCGATCATCGAGTTAGAGGCAGGGGACAACGGGCAATTCACCCTGACCTCGTCGGCCAGTTTGCAGGGTACACCTGAAAAAACCGGATATGCCGTACCGGACGACATTGCGCTCATCCTCCACACATCCGGCACTACGTCGCGGCCGAAGATTGTGCCGCTATCGCAGGCCAATATCGCAGCATCGGCGCACCATATCGGCCAAACCTTGCGTCTGACGCCGGATGATGCGTGCCTGAACATCATGCCGCTGTTCCACATTCACGGCCTCATCGCGGCCGTGCTGTCGTCGCTGACGGCGGGCGCTTCGGTAGTCTGCTCGAGCGGATTCAATGCCCTTCGTTTCTTTTCCTGGTTAGACGAGGTTCAGCCCACGTGGGTCACGGCCGTACCGACGATGTATCAAGCCATCCTGAGCCGCGCGCCGCGCCATCAAGAGGTGATTGCACGCGCGCGTCT
>JBCCER010000031.1:0-32003 GCA_039030175.1 Pseudomonadota bacterium | reverse complement strand
GGATCTGAAAGAGGAGAGGTTTTGTCTACAAATGCCACGCTCGACTTCTGGCTCAATGAAAATGCGTGTCCGCTGCATTCGGAGAAAAAAATGATGCCTGATGCTTCCTGCCCAACATCGAAAATGAGCAGGTGCTTGCCCTGTTCGAAGCCGGCCTCAACATCTTTCAAGGCCATGAGCAGCACGCGCAGATGATGGTGGAAAGTCTCAACTGATGGCGCGCGTAACGAGGCGGGCATTGTCGGCCCGGCTTTTGATCGGTGCCGCAGCGGCCTTTACCGCTGCGGCACTTCCATCCGGTTTGATTATTGGATTGGCCAGTGCCCAACAGGGGGACGGGCACGATGCCCAGGTCGGCGGCCCTGCAACGCATCACGTTGATATCCACAATTTTACCTTCTCGCCCGCCAACCTGCGTGTCCGTCCCGGTGACACCATCATCTGGACAAACCGCGATATCGCCCCACATACGGCAACGGCAGACGACGACACCTGGGACACGGGCGCCCTTCGCCAAAACGAGAGTGCCAGCCTCGTCGTCACGGAAGACATGCACTCCAGCTACTATTGCCGTTTCCATCCTATGATGACGGCTGTATTGGAGATCGCGGTCGAGAGGTGATCGCTGGGCAGCCCAAATCCGACCAAAATCGAGATAGTACCCACCGTGCGGACGAGACCTGTCAGGTCACCTCTATGAGTTGCAGAAGGTATCGTCCGTAGTCGGTCTTAGCGAGCGGCTCGGCCAAGCGGGCAAGCTGATCGGCGTCGATAAAGCCTTGCAAGTAGGCGATTTCTTCGACGCAGGCGATTTGGAGCCCCTGCCGTTTTTGGACCGTGCGGACAAATTCCGACGCTTCCAACAGCGCTTCATGCGTGCCTGTGTCAAGCCAGGCGTAGCCGCGCCCCAGCCGCTCGACCGTTAGCTCGCCGCGATCAAGATAGGCGCGGTTGAGGTCCGTGATCTCCAACTCGCCCCTCGCCGAGGGCGTAAGGTCAGCCGCGAGTTCCGACGCTTTGCGATCGTAGGCATAAAGCCCCGTGACGGCCCATTTGGATTTTGGAACGGTGGGTTTTTCTTCGATCGCGACCGGACGCCCCTGTCCGTCAAGCTCAACCACGCCGTAGCTCTCCGGCTCATTGACCGGATAGGCAAAGACCCGCGCCCCTTCGTCCAGCGTGCTGACCCGGTTTAGTACCTCGGTTAGGCCGTGGCCAAAGAACAAATTGTCTCCAAGGACCAGCATGACCGGCGCACCGGAAAGAAAGTCGGCGCCCAATATCAGGGCCTCGGCGATACCATTGGGCTGGTTTTGGACGGTATAGGCGATATCGAGCCCCCACTGGCCGCCATCGCCAAGCAGATGCTGATAGCTGGCCTTATCCTCTTGCCGGCAGATGATCAGAACCTCTCGAATGCTCGCCAGCATCAGGGTGGACAGCGGGAAATAGATCATCGGCTTGTCATAGACCGGCAGCAGCTGCTTGTTCACCGCTAGGGTCGCCGGATAGAGCCGGCTTCCAGTACCACCGGCTAAAATGATGCCCTTCATGGCGTCGACTTCCTCAAATCTTCGATAATGTCCGAAACGATACCGGGTAGCGCGGCCCGCCACGCCAGGGGGGCCAGGCCCAGCATTGCGTTCGCCTTGCCGCCGTCAAGCCGGCTGTTTGCCGGTCGCCGTGCCTTGGTGGGCCACTGATCGGTTGTGATCGGCACCAAGTCCGGCTGTGGCCAGCCCGGTGCGGTTGTCCGGGCGGCGTCAAAGACCGCCTCGGCCAACCCAAACCAGGTCACCGGCTCATCCCCTGCAAGATGGTAGGTCCCAAACGGTGCGTATTGCCCGACCGTCCAGCGTTCGACGAGCTTGAGAACAGCGGCCGCAATCGCCGGGGTTGGGGCCGGCGTTCCGATCTGATCATCGACCACGGTCAAGTGCGCGTTCGAGCGTGCGGCTCTCAACATCGTCCGCACGAAATTGCCGCCATGCGGACCAAAGACCCAGGCAGTGCGCAAAATCCAGCAGTCTGCGGCGGCAGCCGCAATGGCCGCCTCCCCCGCCGCCTTGCTGGCCCCGTAAGCGCCGAGAGGTGAAACGGGATCATCCTCGCGGTAGGCCCGGTCCAACGTGCCGTCAAAGACATAGTCGGTGGAAAAATGAATCAGCGGGATGCCGGCCGAACGGCAATAAGCCGCGATCCAACCCGGCGCCTCGCCATTGACCGTAAAGGCCAATTGCCGATCATCCTCAGCGCGATCGACGCTGGTGTAGGCAGCGCAGTTAATGATCAGATCAGGCGCCGACCGCTCAAGAAACGCGAACAAAGCACCCTTCTCGGCGAGGTCAGCCTGGGCGCGACCGGCCCAGATCGGCACTATCCCTGTCGGCCATTTTCGATCGGCTAGCGCGCGGCCAATCTGACCCCCGCCCCCGAGAACAAGAACATTCACTAACGGTATCACCATGCCGTAGGCGGCATGTCCCCCACTAGTTTTTTTGTGTCGAATAACTCATTGAAATTATTGCGCTATCGCGCAGATACCAGCTACCGGTTTTACGACCGGATGTTTGGTTGCGCCCTTCTACCACATACTCTCAAAATAGCCATGAAACTCTATGATCATCGTTCGCGGCAGGGCGCTGTGCAGCGGCCGCGATCCCTAAAGCACCTGCCTGGTTCTTTGAAAAAGATCTTCGAACTGTTCAAACCGCTTCAGCAGAGGCGAAGCAAGCTCCGCATTGGGTTCTACAATCCGTTCAATGACGGGGCGGGCGGCCAAGATCTCTTCGGGACTACCTTCGCCGGCCGCAACACGTGCGAGCCGTGTCGCGCCGATCGCCGCCGAGACTTCGCGGCCAACGGGCAGTCCCAACGGCATATCCAGTAGCGTCGCGATCATCTCCGCCCAGAGAGCACTGCGCGCGCCGCCGCCGACAAGAAGCGCCTCGTCAAGCACAATACCGGCATCGAGTTGAGCATTCAGAGCATCGTGAAAATGAAAGGCAATGCCCTCCATAACAGCCCAGCCAAGGGCCGCATGGTCGGTCGAAAGATCAAGGCCCATCATCAAGCCGCGCGCCTGGGGCAGGTCATGCGGTGAGCGCAGCCCGTTAACGTAGGGAAGAAAAATTGGCGCTTGGTCGATGCGGTCCTCTTTCGAAACCCTCTCTGCAAGGCCAGCGAGTTCGCTTGCCTGCAGCCCGATCATCTCCGCGGCCCAGTCCAGGCAGCTTGTGGCGCTGAGCACGACGCCCATGGACAGGAACGTGCCCGGCATGGCGTGCTGATGGGTCATCACCGCGCTTGTGGGCATCGGGTGATACTCGGCATCGACGACCGAAATGACGCCTGATGTCCCGATCGAGATAACCGCCTGGCCAGGCGTGGCGACCCCAACACCGATTGACCCAGCCATGTTGTCACCCATCCCACCAGCGACCACGATGGAGGGTCTCAATCCCCAGCGACCGGCCAGATCTGGCTTGATCGTCTCCACGACGTCGCAGGCTTGTACGACTTCCGGCAGGACGTCGATGGACAATCCGACGGCGTCACAACGGTCCTGGGCCCAGGTGCCGGTCACAACATCCATCAACTGGCTGCCGCAAGCATCCGTCGGCTCGGTTACCCGCCGGCCCGTGAGTTTGAGATTGATGTAGTCCTTCGGCGCCAACACGCCGTCTATTTGGCTGAAGATCTCCGGCTCGTGCCGAGAGAGCCACAGCAGTTTCGGTGCCATATAACCCGGGTTGGGGTTACACCCGACCCGCTTACCGTGCTCAGGATCGGCTTCTAAAAGATCCCGGCACTCCTCCACGGCGCGGCCGTCATTCCACAAAATGCAGGACCGCAGTGGCCGGTCTTCCTTGTCTAAAAGGACGGTCCCCAACATCTGGCCAGAAAGACCAAGGCCGCGGACGGAGGCCATGGCGGAAACTTCCTCTGCGGCCAACTGATCCAGGCACGCCACGACCTCCCGCCACCAAAGATCGGGGTGCTGCTCGGACCAATGGGGGTGCGGCCGGTCGACATGGATCGGGCGGGTGACCGACGCGTGGATTCGCTCGGCATCTTCGATAAGCGTTGCCTTGACGCCGGAGGTGCCAATGTCGATGCCGAGAAACATGGGGGGCCGCTCTCCGCTCGTTCGCCGTTCAGCCAGCGTCCAATATACTGCGCGCGGTGCGTTCGTCCGTAACCAACGTATCGAAGATGCCGGTTTTTAGAGCTGCGCCGATGACTGCCACCTTGTGTTGGCCACCCGCCGCTAGGATCACGTTACTGCGGCCACGTAGCTCGTATGGGCTGACGCCGACCACGCGCTTGGTAATCGAATGATCGATCGGCTTGCCCTCGGCATCGATGAAGTATCCCAAGATGTCGCCGACGGCGCCCACACGCTTCAAATCGTCTGCGGTGACGTCGCGCGGTAAGCCATCGCGGACCAGTAGTGACTTCAGTGTCAAATCGCCGACCCCGATCGCGTATAGGTCGGACTGCCGCAGCTTCACGAAGACGTCCTGAAAGACGTCCTGCACCATGAACGTATCGCGCGACTGTTCGGTTCCAGCGTAAAGCGGCGCGGTTAGGTAGCTGCGTTCGGCCGCCAGCAGGTCAGCGATCTTGGTAGTGATTTCGAAGGAGTTGATGTCCGAGCCGCGCGGCAAACTGCCCATCAAAGACACGATTTCCATGTCAGGGCGGGAGATCGGCGTCATCGCCCGCGCCGCATGGTTCAGCGTATTGCCCCAGCCGACCGCCATTCGCTTGATCGCGCGGTCGCCGAGCAGGCGATGGAGGTAGAGGCCTAGCTCGGTGCCGATGACCGGTTGGACATTGGCGTCGTCAGAAGGCGCTGGCGCGATTGAGGCCGATTTGAGGGCAAAGCGATCGATCAACTCCTCAGCAAGGTCTATGCAGGGCGCGTAGCGCGAGTGGATTGAAATTCGCACGATGCCGTTGCGCCTGGCGTCTGCCAGTGCGCGATTGACTTTCAACCTTGTGACACCGAGATGCTCAGCAATTGCCCCCTGGGTAAGACCCTCGACGTGATAGAGCCAAGTGACGAGGACCTGGAACCTCTCATCCTCTGGTACTGTGTCACCAGCGTTCATGCGGCTACCTTCCGAGCCTCGAGCAGTAGCGAGGCGAACTCGCAAAATCCATCCGCGGCGCGTTCTCGCGTGACCCACCTAGGCGGTGTTTGCAGCTCAAAGTCATGCACGTTGGCCACGCCGACCGCGTTCTGGAAATGGGCAAACATGGGCTGATCGTTGGGTGAGTCGCCGACAAATACAATCGCATTCGACTCCGCATCGACGTCGCAATCGAACAGTTCTTTCAGGCAACGCCGCGTCATGCTCAGCTTGTCGTAATGTCCAAACCAGCCATTGACATGAATTGAGCTGACCTTTGCGGTTGCGCCTGCAGCCCTGAACAGAGCGACAATCTCGTCAATCGCCGGATCGGGCAGCCTTGGCACATCCTCGCAGAAATCGATCGCAAGATCGGCAATGCGGTAGTCCTGGTCCGACGCGATGCCTGCCCCGGGAACCTTCGCCAAGATTTCGCTGCGTAGCTTGTCGAGCTTTTTTCCGGCCTCACGACGTTCGCTATCTTCCGTCGCATAGCCAGCGATCATGCGGTGAGCCCCGCGATCATAAGCGAAGTAAAGCGCGCCGTTTTCCCCGACAACCGCATCGACCGGCCACATGCGCGCTATGTGGTCGCACCAGCCAGCTGGGCGACCCGTAACCGGAATTACTCGAAGGCCGGATTCCGACAACTCCTCCAACACCTTGAGACTGGACGACGGCAGGCGTCCGTGCGTGGTCAGCGTATCGTCGATGTCCGTCAGGACATAGCGAATGCCTGCCAAGAGCGATTTGGGAAAGCTGTCGACCGGCTGCATGAGGCTGCCTATTTCACCGCGCCCATCGTCAGGCCACGCACAAGCTGCCGTGAGGCGATCAAGGCAAAGATGATCACGGGGATGACGATCAACGTGCTGGTGGCCATGATCTTGCCGTAGGGCAGGTCATAGCCCTCCATGAAGCCGACCGCGACTGCTGGGGCCGTCCGCGCCACCGATCGCGTCAGCACCAGCGCGAACATCAGCTCGTTCCACGAGAAGATGAAGGACAGAATGGCGGACACCGCTAGGCCCGGCGCCGCCAGCGGCAAGCATATTCGATAGAACACACGGAATGGATTAGCGCCATCTAGGATCGCCGCCTCGTCCAGATCGCGCGGGATCGATCGGAACTGGTCCGTACAAATCCAGATCACGATCGGCAGGTTGAAGGTGAGATAGATCAGGATCAGCACGATGTGGGTGTCGAGCAGGCCCAAATATCGTGCGATCAGAAAGAAGGGTAGCGCCAGAACGATTGGGCTGATCATCCGGTTCGTGATGAACCAGAACCAAAGGTCGCGCTTGCCTCTAAACTCGAACCGGGCGAGTGCGTAGGCGGCCGGCGCACCAAGAAGCAGGGCCAGAGTCGTCGTGCAGACCGCTACAATCAGCGAGTTAATCAGGCTGATGCCGACATTGTCGTCGATCAGGACCTCGCTGAAGTTGGCGAGCGTTGGCTCGAACGTCCAAGCCGGCGGGGTCGCCAGGGCGACCACCTGCGTCTTCAGGCTGGTCGTCACCATCCAGTAGAAGGGAAAGATGCAAAACAAGATCACGATCGCCATGAGGGCGATCTCGACCGTCAACTGCCCCGGCTTGCGCGCCTGCATGTAACCGCGATTGATTTGTGCTGCGCTCATTGCTGCACCTCGCGATAGATCAGGCGGATATAGAGCTGGGACAGGATAATCGTGATGATCAGTAGGATGATCGCTTGCGCCGAGGCCAGCCCCTGATCGAAGCCCCTAAAGCCCACGCGCTGGATCATCAAGCTGATAAGCTCAGTCGCCGAGCCGGGCCCTCCTCGGGTCAGGGTGAACACCATATCGAACAGTTTCAGCGTGTCCGCCGTGCGCAAGATCAGAACTGCCGTGATGCCGGGGATCAAGAACGGCAGTTGGATGCGCCACAGGACCTTCCACCACTTGCCGGTTTCAAGCTTGGCGGCCTCTTCGATCTCAGAGGGAACGGTCGTCAACCCCGCTAGGAGGATTAATGCGACAAACGGCGTCCATTGCCAGATGTCCCAGAACACGATCAGGACAAACGCGTTGGTGGGGTCGCCGATCCAGTTGATCGGCTCGACACCGAACCAACCCAGCATCTGGTTTACAACGCCATAGCGGATGTTGAACATCACCTGGCCCAGCAGGCCGACCACTGCATAGGTCGTGGCCATCGGGATCACGAGACTAAGCCGCGTCAAGGTTTTCAAGAAACCGAGCCCCGGCTTGTGCAGCAGCAAGGCGATGCCCAGGCCCAGGGCAAGCTGCACCGGCAGTGCGATCCCGAGCAGCAGGAACGTCCGGCCCATCGCCTGCCAGAACACCGTGTCCGTCAGGACCGTGCCGTAATTCTCGAACCACAGGAACGGTGTGCGCCTTAGGTTGGTCAGCTGATACCGGTGCATCGAGGTCCACGCCGCATAGACCAGCGGCACGATGCCGATTACCGCGAGGCTGACGACAGCCGGCCCCAGGAAACCGAGGATCGTGATCCGTGGATGGCGAAGGAAATGCATGGGGTTACTCAATGCTCCGTTGCGCACGGGGCAGGATGCCATCGCTTCGACGCGACAGCCAACTCAGATCATCGACTGACGGCGGTGTCGGCAGACGATGTCGAAGTCTTCAAGGCAGTCAGTGACGGCGGCCGGAACCGCCGCCACCGTTGACGATTACTGCGCCAGAGGCTTGTCGCCGCTGTAGTAACCGGCGTCATCAAGGACCTCTTCCATCCTCGTGCCGATCTCGCGCGCGCCTTCCTCGACCGAAACCTCACCCAACATCATGCGGGTGCCCCACTCCTGGACGATCTCGGTGATTTGCGGCCATTCGGCGAAGCGCGGACGGAACTCCGGCACGCCTTCCTGCCAGGATTCCACCAGCGCCGGAACGAAGGTGTATTCCTCGGCGATGCCGGGGATCTCATAGACGCTCTGACGCGCCGGCACACCGCCGAGCTCCAAATAGCGCTCGGCGTTGGCCTGCGAGGTCAGCCACTGGATCAGCAGCCAGGCGGCGGCCTGCTCATCCGGATCGGCCTGTGAGGCAACGGCGAGCGAGAAGCCGCCCAACGCCGGGCGGCGGCCGGCCGGTCCCATCGGCTCCGGCGCAATCTCAAGGCAATCGACGATCGCGGATGTGTCCGGATTGGTCAGGGTCGAATAAAAGGCCGACCATTCGGTGATCATCGCGACATCGCCCTGCGCGAGCGCGTTCACCGCCTCGGCATGGTCATACGCAACGATGCCTTCGGGCATGTACTGCATCAGATCCTGGCGGAACTCCAAGCCGGCCTGGCTCTCCGGGCTGTTCAGGTTCGAACGGAAATCCGCATCCAGGAACGAGCCGCCGAACGGCCACAGCATGCGAGCGAAGCTGTCGGCCGATTGAGTTTCATTGCGCTTGGACTGCAGGGCGAAAGCGTACTGGTCGCCATGGGTCAGGGCTGGACCGTACTCATCCATGATCTGCTGCCAGGTCTCAGGCGGGCCGTCGAAACCGGCCTCTTCCAGCATGCAGCTATTGTAGAATAGCAGACCCGAATAGTTATCGAACGGCAGCCCATAGATCTCGCCGTTCCAGCCGCCAAATGCTTCCAGCACCAGCGGGAAGAAGTCGTCGAGATTGAGATCGGGGTCGAGCAGATCTTCGTTCTCGGTGAATTCGGTGATCGGCACGATCCATTCGTTCTCGGCGAAGTTGCCGATCCAAACCAGATCGATCAGCGCAATGTCGAGATCGCCGCCGGCGACAAAGTCGCGAACCTGCTCGCCAAGCGCATTCTCATACGGGTGCTTGATGATGTTGACGGTGATGCCCGTCGCTTCCTCGAACTCGGGGATCATTTCTTCCGCGGCCTCGTAGCCCGGACGCAGCAAGAAGACGACGTCGAGTTCGGTGCCGGCATAAGGTGCGGCGGCGGTTTCAAGATCCCAGGCCAGCGCCGAGGTCATGCTGGTCGTCGCCAACAAACCGCTCGCGAGTGCCAAGGTTCCAAGCTTGGGGGTCAATCTCATTGGGTGATCCTCCTTGTTCATTCTGAGAGCCCGTCGAAACAGCTCCGAAAGAGTGATACATGTGTAATATCGAATTTACAAATGATTTTTGCGGTGTTACCGTGCCTGAAGAAATAATGTTTCGCTAAGATCGCGATCGGACGGCGATTTTGGCGCCCAGCAAGGCTACACCCTCGGCTCCGGGCGCCAACAACAGCGAGCAAGGGATGGCAGCGCGTGGCAGAGGTTCGACTTTCCAACATCAACAAATCCTACGGCGACCAGCAGGTGCTGTTCGACGTTTCGATTACCGCGGACGATGGAGAGTTCGTGGTCTTCGTCGGACCCTCCGGCTGCGGCAAGTCGACCTTGCTGCGCTCGATCGCTGGGCTTGAGACCATCTCGTCGGGCCAGATCATGCTTGGCGGAGAGGACGTCAGCGGCGTTATCCCCTCCCAGCGCGGCGTTGCCATGGTGTTTCAGTCATACGCGCTCTACCCGCACATGACCGTACAGGGGAACATTGCTTTCGGCCTTGAAATGGCGGGGCTGGACAAGCAAGCGCGTGCTGAGCGGATCGAGGAAGCAGCACGAATCCTGCAGCTTGAGGACTATCTCGACCGGCGCCCGTCCCAGCTTTCCGGGGGTCAACGCCAGCGCGTTGCCATCGGACGCGCCATTGTCAAACAGCCCAAAGTTTTCCTGTTTGATGAACCTTTGTCGAATCTTGATGCGGCCTTGCGCATTCAAATGCGCGTGGAGTTGGAGAACCTTCACAGCGCACTTGGGTCGACCATGATCTATGTGACCCACGACCAAGTCGAAGCCATGACCATGGCCGACAAGATCGTGGTGCTGAACCTGGGCAAGGTCGAACAGGTCGGGCCGCCACTCGAACTCTATCACCGTCCGGAAACAAAATTCGTTGCTGGATTCATCGGCGCCCCGAGCATGAATTTTCTCGACGGCACAGTCTCAGGTAGCGACGGCAACGGCGCGACAGTGTCCTATAGCGGCACCTCCCTTCAGGCGGACGGGTTTTCGGGCCCCAAAGCAGGAAATTCCGTAACAATTGGAATTCGCCCGGAACATTTGCATTTCGCGGAACTCGACGCAGCGACGCTGAAGGCGAGAGTTGGGACGGTGGAAGCGCTCGGCGCGGAATCCTTCATCCATGTCACCACCGAGCAGGGGGACCCACTCGTCGTTCGCAATCCCGGAGACGATACGCCAGCCCGCGACACGCTGATCGGTTTGGCACCGGAGCCAAAACGGCTGCACCTGTTCGATGAAACCGGCGGTTCGCTTCGGCAAAGCGGATAATGGCGCTAAACGAATCCATATCCGGCTGGCAGGCACAGCAGCGCGACCTTGTACTTCCGGCGGTTACTCAATCGCGTTCAATTGACCGGGTGGAAATCGCAAGCAACGCGCTGGCCAAGCTCCCCGACTTGCTGAGTGGCCTCGCCGATGGACGTGGGCTGCTCGTAGTCTCCGACGAGAACACCAAGCGCGCCGCCGGCGACGCAGCAATCGCCCGACTGGTCGAGGCGGGCTTTGATGTCGAAGACCTGGTCTTTCCGGCCCGACCAAGGCCAAAACCAACCACAGAACTAGCGCAACGAATTGTCGATGCGCTGGCCGCAAACGACCGGGTCCCGTTGGCGATCGGCTCGGGCGTGATCAACGATCTGGTCAAGTACGCTGCCCGACAGACCGCGCGCGATTATGCCTGTGTTGCGACCGCCGCCTCAATGGATGGCTATACCAGCGCCGGTGCACCCCTATCCGACAAGGGGTTCAAGCAGACAATCCAATGCGCACCGCCGAGGATCATCGTCGCCGATCTCGACGTGATTACGGCCGCACCAAAGGAAATGACCGGATGGGGCTATGCCGATCTGGCTGGAAAGCTGCCTGCCGGCGCCGACTGGATCTTGGCGGACATCCTGGGGGTCGAGCCGATCGACGCGAATGTCTGGCCTATGGTTCAAGACCATTTGCGCGACTGGCTATCCGAACCCGGTCTCATCGCAAATGGCGATTCTGACGCAACAGCAGGCTTGTTCGCTGGCCTGCTGATGTCCGGCATGGCAATGGAAGTCTATGGTTCCTCCCGCCCGGCCTCCGGCGCCGATCACCAGATCGCCCATCTTTGGGAGATGGAGGGCTTGTCATTCGCCGGAGAAACGGTTTCCCACGGGGCCTGTGTCTCGCTGGGCACGCTCACCGTATTGTCGCTTTACGAATATCTCCTCGCCCAGGATGTCGGCGAAATCGACATCAAGGCCCAGGTGGCTCGCTGGCCAACTTTCGATCATGTGACCCAAGAGATCCGGTCCATGTTTCCGGACGAGAGGATTGCCCAGCGCACGATTGAGGAAGCAGCGGGTAAGTACATTGATGGCGCGGCGCTCGAATTGCGGCTTGAGAAGCTGCGATCGGCCTGGCCAGAGCTGCGGCCTCGCCTCGGCTCGTTCCTAATGCCGATGGCGCAATTGCGATCCATGTTGACCGTCGCGGGCGTGGTGACCCATCCGTCGCAGATCGGCATGACATCGGAACACCATCGCCAAACGGTGCTGGCTTCCCGCCATTTGCGGAGCCGCTACACCATTCTCGATCTACTGGCCGAAACAGGTTGGCTGGACCCTGCGCTGGACGCGTTGTTCAGTCCAAGCGGCCCCTGGTCGAAGCCTGAACGGGGAGCCGCCACGGGTTAGCTGAATTCACCAGGCTCCGTTAGGGTTGCACCCGTCTGCGCTATGGGCAAACGGTGAGCTGTGGGACCGTGCACACTTGGCCCAAACAGCTCGTGTCGCGACCGTTATTGGCCAGCATGACCAAACGAATTACCTCAAAGCAACTTGCCGAATTCGCCGGTGTCTCGCCGGCAACGATTTCAAGGGCATTTTCCCCCGGATTCCCGGATCAGCGAGTCAACGCGCGACCGCGTCCTGTCGATTGCGCGCGAGCACAACTATCATCCGAACGCCATTGCGCGGTCGCTGAACAACAGCCGGTCCGATCTGGTGGCCATCGTCGTGAATGCGGTTGCCAACCCCTGTGAGGCCGAACAGCTGCAAAAGCTGATGCAGCATCTGCAAAGGCGTGGCCTGCTGCCCATCCTGCTGTCCTGCGCCGGACATGAGGACCGGTTGCAGCTGATGCGCAGCGCCTCGGCCTACCAGGTCGACCGCGTGGTCGTGTTTTCCGACATGGTCTCGCTTGACGACGCCGTGCAGATCTTTCGAACGTCACGGCCGATTATCGTGACGCTGGAGCCATTGAACGACGATCGCGTTTCTCAATTGCGCGTCGATGGCTCAAGGGCCGTGCAGGAGGTCATCGACAAGGCGGTCGCTGATGGACGCAGAAAGTTCGCCTATATCTACGGTCGAGACTCCAGCTGGATCGACAAGCAACGAAAACAGTGGTTTGCGGCGGCTCTTGAAAAACACGGGCTGACATTCGTCGCGGACGGCCATGGCGACTACACTTACGAAGCCGGCTTTAAGGAAACGGTGCTGCTGCTCCGCCGGTCAAAGGTCGATGCCATCGTCTGCGGCAACGACGTTATGGCCATCGGCGCCCGTGACGCGGCAGTGGGCGTTCTGGGTCGAAAGGTTCCCGACGATTTGGCGATCGTCGGACAGGATGGCATCTCAATGGCGGCTTGGGAGTGTCACGATCTCACGACGATCGCGATCAACCAGGACGACTTTATCGACACCATTATCGATCTGATAGAGAGCGATTTGACGGACGAGCGCCAAGACGCGTCCGTGACGCTGGAATACAACGTTCGCTGGGGGTCGACCTGCTGAGGGCCGGCCTTGTTGCGGAACCAGATTGTCCAGCCGCTATCTAATGTGAAGCGGTTCGGGGCGATGCCAGTTGTCCAGGCGCCGACCGTCACCGTGCATCTGTCGTGCCCAACGAATGCTGTTGGCGATCACGCGATGCACGTTCGGGTCATGATAGATCGGAAAGGTTTCATGGCCCGGGCCGAAATAGAAGATGCGTCCGCGTCCGCGCTGGAAGGTGCAGCCGCTGCGAAACACCTCACCACCGGAGAACCATGAAATGAAAATCAGTTCGTCGGGCTGCGGTATGTCGAACGGCTCGCCATACATCTCCGAGCTTGGGATCTCGAAATAGGGCGGCAGCCCTTCCGCGATCGGGTGGGCCGGATTAACGACCCAAACCTGTTCCAGGTCGCCTTCCGGGAGTTCACGTCAGGCGAGATTGGCGTTTGTGCCAACGATGCGGCGGAACAGTTTGGAATGGTGTCCTGAGTGTAAGACGACCAAGCCCATCCCGCCTAAGACCCGTTGCTGAATGCGGTCGATGAGTCCGTCGCTAACGTTGTCATGGGCAACATGGCCCCACCAAAGAAGCACATCGGTGTTGTTCAAAAGTGTGTCAGGCAGCCCTTGATCGGGTTCATCTAAGGTCGCGCGACGGATGTCGAAATCGGTGTGCTGAATGCCGGCCTCTATGGCGCCGTCGATCCTGTCGGGATGGATCTGCCGCACGTCCTCTTGGGTCTGCTCATGCCGTCCTTCGTTCCAAATGGTCACGTTGATCGGCATGGCGGTCTCGACGGTCTTTCGGTTACGAGAGATTTGGTTGGATGAGCCGGATTCAGCCCTTAACGCCGCCAGTGAAGGTAGCGACCAGGAAACGGCGCGCGAAGATGAAGGCCACTGCGGGCGGCAGCAGATAGATGATCGAGATCGCGGCCAGCAGCCCATAGTCGATCTCGTTCACACGCAGGAAGGCGCGGAACAGGCCCAGCGGCAGCGTCTGGAGTTCCGGCGACGACAGGAAGATCAAGGGCATCAGAAAATCGCCCCAGGCAAAGATGAAGGAGAACAACCCCGCTGCCGCCAACCCCGGCAGGGCCAGCGGGATCAACACATATCGGATGCGCTGAACCAGGGTTGCGCCATCGATGATGGCCGCCTCCTCATATTCAGGCGACACACTGTCGAAGAAGGTCTTCATGATCCACAGGGCGAGCGGCAGTTGCATCGCCGCCAACACCAGGATGATGCCCAGATAGCCATCGATAAAGCCCGTCCACCGCATGATGTCGCGGGTCAGGCCGCCGAAGATCGGTCGTAAGATCGCGGACTCAGCGTTAGGAGGATCGTGTAGAGCGGAACCACCAGCGCCGTCGGCGGCAGAACGCGGATAAGGAGGATTCCGTAAAGGAAGGGAAGCTTCCACCAGGCCCTTGTTCGGGACAGCGCGTATCCGCCAAAACCCCCAAGCACCACGACCAGAATGGTCGCGCTACCGACGATGAACAGCGAGTTGAAGAGCCACAACCCGCCATCTTCGACCGTGAACACGCGGGTGTAGTTGTCTAACGTCCATTGCTCCGGCCAGTCGAGAAACAGCCTCGCATCGCCGTTGAACGAGGAGAGAAAGATCCCGAAGAACGGCACGACGCAGAAGATCGAGATCAGCAGCAGTGTCGAATCGGAGAGGAAATTACCGCTGGGCCGCCTAACGCGTCGGGCGGAGGCGCTTGCTGTCGCCATGGCGCTAAACCCTCACCCCCATCAGTCGAACATAGGCGACACCGATCGCCATCGAGATAAGCAGGACGACCACCGACACCGCTGCGCCGTAGCCGAGTTGGAAGGCCGTGAACGACTGGTTGTATATATAGATACTGACCAGCTCCGTAGCGCCGCCCGGCCCGCCGCGCGTCAGCGTGTAAATCAAACCGAACACGGCGATGGTTGAGACTGCCGAGATCAGCATGTAAAGCACGATGGTCGGCATCATTAGCGGCAGCGTGATACGGCGAAAGATCTGAAACGGCCTCGCGCTATCGATCCGTGCTGCCTCAAGCACGTCTTGCGGAATGGTGCTGAGACCGGCGCTTAGCAATATCATGACTGTGGCGATGCCGCGCAAGGTGTTGACGATGATGATCATCCAAAGCGGAAACACCTGCAGCCAGTCCGGCGGCGAGATGCCGAAGAACATCACGATCCGGCTCAAGGTGGCGTTGTCCCCACCGGCCAGCATGGAAATCCACATAAAGCCCGCTACCACTTCCGGTGCGGCATTGGGCAGGAGGATGAACACCGAAAACAGGGATCGGAACCGTATCGGTCTTGTGAGCGCAAGCGCGGACGACAAGCCGAGCACAAACTGTCCGATAATCGCCGAGCCGATCACGAAGATGAGCGTGACGTAGAGTGCGTTCCAGAACTCGGCGTCACTGAAGAGACGGAGGTAATTGCGAAAACCGACGAGACTGGGATTGCGCGCCGACGGACCCACCAACGCCTCGTTGGTGAAGCTCATATAGACCGAGTAGAACGCCGGATAAATGATAAACAGCGCCAAGATCAGCGCTGACGGCAAAAGCAGAAGATTGAGCTGCCAAGAGGCTGTCCGTCGACGTTTCATAGGCTTATGCCGCAACGACCGAAATGTCTGCTCGTCCGGTTCTTAGGAACAAAGGGGTAGAGACCAAGATCAATTGGCCTCTACCCGAGTTGGGCCCATTGGAGGAGCCTAATTGACCGCGTCTTCGCCCAAGAAGTTGACGACGTATTCGACCAGGATTTCATGGGCGCCGTCGGCGTCGGTTTCCCGACGAAGGAGTGCATCTGTTGCGTGCGCAACGCCTTCCGCCAGAACGGAAAAGCCCGGTGCGGTCCGCAAGAACGTTCCGTTCTCGACATTGGCATGCACCGGAACTAGCGCCGTCAGCTGCTGGAAATCAGCATTGTCCGCGGCGTCCCTGCGGGCCGGGATGTTGCCCAGACGCTGGGCATAGGCGACGGCGGCTTCAACCGATCCGATCTCGAACAGAATCTGCGTTGACCGCCGAGGGACTGTCGATATCGACCATGACATGCACGCCGCCATCTTGGCCAGGCATGGCCCAAGTGCCGACAGCGTCGGTCACGTTCGGAATCGGGTTGCGGCTTTTGGGGGCCCCAATCATAGATGTAGCAACAAGAGCCGCACGTGGTCGCAACCAGTTCGCCGGCCGGGAACATCTCCTATTTCGGGATGACCCAGGGTTCCGGCCCGAGCAGGGGCTGGGTCGGCATGAGGTCGTCGTTGACAAGTTCCGCGTAGAAATTGAGCGCGTCCCTTACCCCATCGGTCCGGATATTGAGCGTGCCGTCTTCGTTGGCCAGCTCCGGTGTCGGCGTGCTGACCATCAGATATAGAAAGCCTTCGCCGAAGGCGCCCCCGCCCCAGGTAACGCCTGACGGAAACAGCAGGGCTTATGAGCCGGTGACTTCGCGGATCTCGCGCGCACGGTCCAGCAACTCCGCCCAAGACCCCGGCTGTTCCGTCGAAATGCCGTTCTCTTCGAGAATGTCGCGGCGGCAATAGATCTGCTGCACATTGAGCATCTGCGGCAATACGTAGATCTCGCCGTCATAGCTGGTGACGAGTTCGGCCGCGACATCGAACAGTTGATCGTAATCTGCCCAGTCCTGAATATCGGACGTGATGGGCGCGAGATAGCGGGAGGCCACCATGTCCGCCACATCCTACCCGCGCGGCGCGGTGAACAGGTCCGGGGCATTGCCTGCCCGCAGTTCGGTCAGAAGCCTGGTCAGATAGTCTCTTTCCGGCGCCGGATACTCGATCACCTCAATGGTGATGCCGAGATCCTCCTCGATGCCGGGTATGACGGTGTTGAGCGCATCGATACGCGCCTGACAGTGCTCAGCGATCCGAATTGTCTGCGCGCTGGCCAGGCTCGTCGATGCGAGCAGCGTAAGGGCGCAGGCGCCCAGCACCAAAGTCCTAGATTGCATTGGTCCTCCCCCAGTTCTTGGTTGTTGCATTGACCAGTTCCAACAGCAATTGCACACGTTTTCTCATAATGTTCAACGCTTCTCGGATCTCGTAGACATGTCGTATATAATACATTGTTTATAATGACTAATTAAGTGACGGCAGAGAGAGGATTTTGTGCAAACGCTTGCACAATGGAGGGAAAACGACTGAAACGCTTCGCCTCGCCGTCATAGGGGCAGGATCAAAATCGATCGACTATGCGCAGGGCTGGACCCTTATGCCCGATATGGAATTCGTGGCCTGTGCAGACGTCGACGCGCAAGCCCGCGCCCGGCTTAGCGAAATCTGCCTGGCAGCCGGTCGGCCCGCCCTGACACAGTTCGAAGATTACCGACAGATGCTCGAACAATGCCGAGACCGCATCGACGCGGTTTATGTCTCGACGCCCCACGCGCTGCACGCCGAGCAGGCGCTGGCGGTCACCGGGTACGGCTTCGATCTTTTGCTCGAAAAACCCATGGTGACGACGACGGCGGAAGCGGAAGCACTGGTCGATCTATATGCCGGCAAGAACAATCACATCGTTACCGCCTATCAAGGCGCATTGTCACCTTTGATCCTCGATACGCAAAAACGCGCGACGGCTGGAGAGTTTGGCCGGTTGCTCAGCGTTGCTGCGACAATCTGGGAGAACTGGTCCGACCGATATGACGGCCAATGGAAACAAGAGCCGGCACTTTCCGGCGGCGGCTTCATGTTCGACACGGGCGCCCACATGATGAATACGGTGTGCCTGCTGGTCGATGCCGATTTCGAGAGCGTCTCAGCCTAAGCGAACAATCACGGCAAGCCGGTCGACATCGTCACGGCTGTCTCAGGCCGCCTGGAAAACAACGTCTTGGTTACCTTTCACGCCGTGGGCGACGGTCCTGTCGGCTGCGCATCTCACATCACGCTGTTCTACACAAATGCCATCGTGCGGATTGGCGCATGGGGGGCATGGCGCGAAGTCGGCATAGGTGAGCGCCCGCCCGTCCGAGAAGAAGCCGAAATCATCGACAATCCGTTGATTGCCTTTCGCAGTATCCGAACCGGCAAACAGCAAAACCCGTCGACAGTCGGAAACGGCCTTCGAGTCGCCCGACTTTGGGACGCCATCAAGGAATCGGCGGCACGAGGCGGCACCCCTCTCAAAATCTCGGACATGTCGTGCGCGGCCCAATCGGGTCGCCAACAGGCCCGAAACTCGACACTCGCGCGACAGCTAAACAGTTCATGATCTGATGCGGTGGCCATTCGGTTGTCGCGCCCAATTTGTTCTTTTCGGCACCGGAGACGGTTGTTGAACAGCCGGCTTATGAATTGCATGGTGTCCCGTGGCCTAGCCAAGCTCAGATTGACCTCCTCAACACTTGCGGACACCGTCACAAAGAAAGCGATTTCATGGAAAAACTGAAAGTCACAGCCGGCCCCTTTACGTTCGGAGCAAGGTTTGAGAACGAGTTGGCGCCTAAAACCTGCGAAGTGTTTCGGCGGGCGCTGCCGTACGACAGCCAGGTCGTCCATGTGCGTTGGAGCGGCGAAGGCGTGTGGATTCCGCTCGGCGATTATGACTTTGGCGTCGAGTACGAAAATCACACCAGTTTTCCCGCACCGGGTCAGATTATTCTCTACCCCGGCGGGATCAGCGAAACCGAAATCCTGCTCGCTTACGGCGGTGTCCATTTCAAGAGTAAGATGGGTCAGCTGGCCGGCAACCATTTCATCACGCTGACCTCAGGCCTTGAAAACCTGCATGAGCTTGGCACCATGACCTTGTGGAAGGGTGCTCAGCCGATCCGGATCGAAGCTTCGTAGGTGGCCCAGAACATCTCTATCCCGTTGGCGTGACGCCGCACCAGCGCGCGATGATTGTTGCCGTCGCCTGAACCGCGCGGTGATAGTCAGCAACGTCGATCCATTCGTCGCTTAGTCCCGACATCGTCAATCCGCCGCAAAGAGGGCCAAATCCCACTGTTGGGATACCCTTTTGAACGATTGGATTGCGGATATCGCTGGAAGTATGGAGGGGATTGACCAGCGGCGCGGCGCCAACAGCGGTTAGGACGCCGCTGACAGTTTGATACAAGTCGCTTTCTGCCTCGGTTTCTGCGCCGCTGACGCCGGCTCTCCAGTCGACGGACGGCGGATGGTCCCTCAGCCAGTCATCCTTTTTGCAAGCTTCGACGATCGCAGTCTCAACCGCTCCCATAACCTTTTCCAGCTTCTCGCCCGGAACGAGCGTCATTGCGCAGCCGATCCGGCATGAAGGCGCCATTCGGCTCAGCGTCGTCTCGCCGCCTGCCTCGCAAAACGATACCATGACGTTCGACGAGCGCCCGATCGCCTGTTCGAGCCTTGGATGCTTAATCCTGCCGCCGCGTTGGGCGTCCAGATCCATCAAGGCATCTGTGACAATCCGAGCCTTGCCGAACGGGTTGACCCCCCGATGGGCAAAGGCGGTGTGTGCCGGCTCGGAAGTATCCGGTACCTCACCATCGATCGTTACAATGAACTCTAGCTGGCCTGGCGCGAACGCCTTGATCTCGTTGAGGCCCTTTCCGGATTCGGCCGGATGTAGGTAAACGGCGGCCCCAGCTTGATAACCGTCATGCAGGGCCGCGCTGATGCCGCGCCGGTGCTTTTTGCTCGGCGCGCTGACCATCAACAGATCGCCCGCGGGCCGCAAGCGCGCCTCGCTTAGAATCTCAACCGATTGAAGCATCATGGCGATGCCAGCCAGATCATCGGCAACGCCCCAGCCAAAGAGGCGCCCGTCTCGCTCTATCGGGACATGGGGATCGCTTGACCAGGCGGGCAGCGGCCGAAAATGCTCGACATCAGGATGGGCAAACAACAGCAAGCTTCGGCCAGCCCCACCCGCCAAACTGCCTACGATGTAGCATTCCTCCGCCGCAGATCCGATAGCGTCGGTCGCGAATTCGTCGACCATCGGCACGTCACGCGGCGCGTAGGAGACCGATTTCGTGTCGCAACCGCCGGCGCGCATCTGACGCTCAATAAGCGCATTCAGGGCATCCGGGTCTCGACCTGCGGAGATCAGTTTGCACAGAAGATCGAAGCTGTTGGCTTTCGTGCGCTCTGTAGCTGCCGCGATGGCGGCGCCAACGTCAGGGACAATGCCGCTCACAGGCTTGCCATGACGGCAAGTACGTCGTTCGTCAGGCTGCGAATATGTTCACGGATGCTTGTCTGTGCGGCCTCGGGATCACCGGCTTTGAGCGCCGCGATAATCGCAAGATGTTCCTCGGTATCCGGCCGAAAGCGGGACGGAAGTCCTGAAAGCTCAAAGATCCGGGTCGTGATGCGAAGACTCCGGATCATTCGCGCCATCACGTCATTACCGGACGCGTCAGCGATCAAGTCGTGCAGCTTTTCGTCGGCCGCCCAGTGGACTTCAGCCGGCACCGCGGGGTTTTCCTCGAGCGCCAACATGTCGCGTTCGACATCGTCCAGCGCCTCGGCTGAAATCTTGCCGGTCGCCACGGCAATGGCTTCGCCTTCCAGCAACTCGCGAAGGCGCATGGTCTGGAAGTACTCTCGGTTCGAGACGAGCCGAACCCGGAACGGTTGGTTCATCTCTTTGGCCATCAACCCGTCGCTTTGCAATCGAAGTAGTGCTTCTCGGACCGGGGTTCGCGATACCTCTAGATCGGCGGCAATCTTATCCTCCGAAACGATCTCGCCAGCGCCGAGTTTGCGGGAGAGGATCATGGAGCGAATTGAATGATAGGCGCGCAGGGCCCGGCTACCTCCCTCCCCTGTCGTCGCTATGCGAGTCGTTGGGTCCTGATTCATGTGACGCCACTTTCCAGCCGCTCCCCGTCAGAGCGGTAGCCCAACAGCCGCGCCGGGGTCTGCACGATCAGTTGCTCGATGTCGCAATCGCGCCAGCCGCGTCTACGCATCAACGGGACAACGTGCTGAACCAGATGGCCGTAGCCGTGCCCGCCATTGCTGGCAAGCCGGGTACGGGTGCAAATATCCTGTGACACGGCAATTTGACCGCCATAGCCCAAAGCTGTGAGATCGCCGATTAAATCGATCCGCATGTAGTCGGTCGGTAAATCCAGGTCGTCGTCCATCCAGTATTGCGATGTCTCGATGCCGAAGAAATCCCACTCCAGGACAAATCCTAACTTCAGCAAATCGACGAGTCGGCCGCGATCGAAGATGGTGCGATCCATATGGCCGATCACTACCGAGGACGGCTCGGCCCCGCATCTGAGCAGTAGTTCGGCGATCTCCGCAGGTGCATCCTCATGGCGGCCCGGATGTATGGTGATCGCAACGCCGGTTTCCGATTGCACGCGCGCGGCGGCTTCGAGGTTGCGTCGTTCACTGTCGGCGAGCGGCCAGCTGCAGCCAATTTCCCCGATCAAGCCCGCGCGAACAGCCGTGCCCCACGCGCCCTCGGTCAATTGAAGCGACATCAATTCCGTCAATTCATCGATCTCAGCCTCGCGGAACTCGTCCGGCTGATAAGCGTCAACATAAAACCCGGCGCCGATCACGATGTTGACCTGGCTCTCCGACGCCAGTGCCGCCAGACGTTGCGGTTGAGGCAGGAGGCCCCCGCACGTCACATCGACAATCGTACCGCCGCCGGCAGCTTTGAAACGCCTGAGCTCTCTCAGAGCGATCGCGTCGTCATTGAGGAACATGTTCGCCGGATTGCGGTTCTGAAAATAGTCGATCTCAAACCGGTTCTCGATCCTGATCGGCGTCAGGTCCGCTTCGTCACTCCGCTCTTCAGGCGTCCTTAGATCACACAGAATATGCTCGTGCATCAGCGTCGACCCCAGCGCAGTGCTGGGAACGAGGCCTGTGACGGTTTGGGCAAATCCTGGCATCTGGGCGGCCGCGTCAGTGATGGAGTATCTTTGCCAAGAACTGGCGCGCCCGCTCGCTGCGGTCGGCCTGGAAGAATTCGTCCTTGGTACAGTCTTCGATGATCTCGCCACGATCCATGAAGATGATCTTTTGGGCGACCCGGCGGGCAAAGCCCATCTCGTGCGTCACGCACAGCATGGTCATGCCGTCGGCGGCCAGCTCGCCCATCACGTCCAGCACCTCGTTGATCATCTCCGGGTCGAGGGCCGAGGTCGGCTCGTCGAACATCATCACCAGCGGGTCCATGGCCAAGGCACGGGCGATTGCGACCCGTTGTTGTTGGCCGCCCGAGAGGTGGCCCGGATACTTCGACCGCTGGTCTTCGAGTCCCACCCGGCGCAGCAGACTGATCGCCTTGTCTTCGGATTCCTTCTCACTTCTGCGCAAAACCTTTCGCTGTGCCAGTACCAAGTTCTGCATGATGGTCAAATGGGGAAAAAGCTCGAAATTCTGAAAGACCATGCCTGTCTTCGCGCGCAACTGTGACAGGTTGGTTGACGACGCCCCCACATCGATGTCGCCCACATGGATCGTCCCAGTATCGAATGGTTCGAGACCATTGATGCACTTAATGAGGGTCGATTTTCCTGAACCGGACGGGCCGCAGATCACGACGACTTGGCCCTTATCGACCGACGTCGAACAGTGTTTTAGCACTTCGAAAGTGCCGTAATTCTTGCTGACATTGTCGAGTACGATCATGGATTTCCTATTGGAATCGGTCGAGGTGATAGGTGCTGATGTCCCGATCGGCGCTGCCGTGAAGGACGAGATCTGCTGTTATTCGGGCGACAGCCGGCGCCAGCGTGTACCCATTCGATGTCACCGTGTTGTAGAAGCCCGGAATGCCGGGCGCCTCGCCGACGATTGGTGCGCCATCGATATTCACGTTCATCGCTGCCCAGCTTCTCAACACATGCAGACCGTCGATCTGAGGAAGGACGCGGCGGGCAGTCCAGAGATTGCCCTCAATGCTCGCTCGCGTTGTGACGTTGAGATTTCGCTCCGCATCATAGGCAGCTGTCCAGGCACCGCCGATGACGATACCGCCGGTCGAAAGCTGCTTCATGGTGAGATGCCGGTCGGCAAAGGCGACAAGTTGATCGATCAGCATCGGCGCACGCTCCGTGACGATCATCTGCAGCGGCGCGCTGTACACCGGTACCGAGATGCCGACCATATCGCCAACAAGGCGCGCCCAAGGGCCGGCGGCATTGATGACTTTTCCCGCACGGATGGGGCCGCGGCTGGTCGATATCTCAAAGCCACTACCCGTCGGCGATATGGCTGCAACGTCCGCGCTCTTGATATAGCGCGTTCCTGCGCGCCGGGCCGCATTGAAGACGCTATATGTCGCGACCAGCGGATTGATCTTGCCTTCCTGCGGACAGTATTCCGCACCGATCAGATGGTCTGATAGATTCGGTGCCATGTTCTGCAACGCCTGGGCATCGAGGATTTCGGCCTCAATCCCGTGAGACCGTTCGATGTCCGCCTTGGCGCGCAGATAGGCCATGCCCGCCTCATCCTCGGCCACCATGAGGCCGCCGGTCTGACGGATCTCGAAATCATGCTGGCTGATCGAAGCGAGATCGTGCCACAGATCGATCGCCCAAGGCCCCAGCGGCAATGTGGACGCAGCCGGACCTCCGCCAGCCTCTGCCTTATCGCCGAAATCGAATGACAGCAGTTGGACATGCAAGCTGCCGGCATTGCCGCCGGAGGCTTGAAGATTGATGTCGTCCCGCTCGACCAGCAGTACATCCTGACCCGCATCAGCCAGGTAGTAGGCCGTGCACGCCCCAACCACACCGCCACCGATAATGACAATGTCGGCGGCCTCGCGTTCGAATGGCTCGGCGCCTTCGGGAAGGGAAAGGTTGGGCGATCCCGCGCGCGCATGGCCGCCCCATTCCGGTTTCTCGATGGCAACGGACGTCGCCGGAAAAGGCTTAACCGGCAGACGGGACGCAAAGGGTGTTGGGCCCATCGAGGGACGTCCTGTTTCCTCCGACAGGAGCTGCGCTGCAACTGGGCCGCAATACCGCGCCTGACAGCGTCCCATGCCAAGGCGCGTGCGACGCTTCAATGTGCCTGGCGACGTCCAGCCCGCGCTGATATCGCGACGGATCGTACCGAATGTAAGCCCCTCGCAGCGGCATAGAACCGTGTCATCAGGGACATGGCGCAGCGTGACCGGGGGCGGCTCAAAGATGCTCCAAAGCGATTTCTGGAATTGGGCTGCGCGCTTCCGTGCACGCAAGGCGCGCACGCCATCAGATGGTTGGCAATCGAACCCAAGTTGCCGCGCTGCTTTGTAACCGGCGATCGTTCCATCCGCTTCGGCCAGTTTCGCGCCCGCGACCTCGGCACCATCCCCAACGGCAAAGACACCATCGACCGAAGTTTCGCCGGTTGCCGTTCGAACGATCTTCGGCGTGCCCAAATGGCGCGGGTCGCGTTCGACGTCACAGCCAAGCGCCAACGCAAGCTCGGTCGACGCGATGAGGCCGTAGCCGAGGCACAGCGTGTCTGCGTCAAGGCTGGTCGCATTGTGGGCCTTCGGAGCGCCTGATTTGTCCACCGGGCTCAGCTGCACCTTTTCGAGCGCCTTCGTGCCGAATGCCGCCGTGACCGAATGGCCCCAAAAAACTGGAACCGAGGCGCGACGCAGTTGGTTCAAATAGCCGATGCCGTCGCGCATCAGTCTCGGCGACAAGGCCAACGCACTGATCAGTGGTCGGATTTTTGCAAGTGACGGTCGTGGCGCGCTCTCCACCACGGCGGCAACCTCCACGCCGTTACTCACCAGATCGGCTGCAAGTTGAAAGTTTAGCGGACCATTACCGGCGACAACGACTCGCCCGCCCGGGGATACATTGTAAGCCCTTGCCAGCGTTTGGGCGGCACCTGTCGTCATAACGCCGGGAAGGGTCCATCCCGGGATCGGCATTGCCCGCTCAAAGGCACCGGTTGCCAGGATTAGTCGCTTGGGCTCGAACACAAACGAGGTTCCATCGACCAGGGCTAAGACTTCAGACGGTCTGAAAGCCCCCCAAACGGATGCGTCCTGAACGATCTCGACGCCGGCCTCTCGCGTGCGCCGCGCCAGGATCTGGCCGTCGTGGAATTGGCGGTCCATTGCAGCCGTCACTTGATGGGACGGCGCGACAGGCTTGTAGTACTGGCCGCCGGGTTGTGCGCGCTCATCCAATACAATGACATCCGCGCCGCATTCTCGCGCCGCCAATGCCGCGCTCAAACCAGCCGCCCCCGCCCCCACGACCAAAATATCGCAGGCTCGAACCGGCAATTCGGCGGACGAGCTCTCAGACAGCGCCTTTAGCGGATCGTCCGAGGATCCGATCGGCGCAGCCGAACGGACAGTTTCGCCTCCGCTCACCTTGGTCATGCAGGCGCGTTGGCTTGCCTTGCCGTCGACGGTGACAAGACAGTCAAAGCAGGTACCCATGCCGCAATAAAGGCCACGCCAGCCATCGTCGCTGTCGCCGCCAACATCTGATTTCCTGATTGCCGATATCCCGTTTGCGGCCAGCGCGGCCGCAATGGACTCACCCGGTAGCGCCGAGATCGTGCGGCCGTCGAACTGAAATTCGACAGGTGGCGAGATCGCTGTGGTGTTGGGACGACTAAGCCGCATTGAGCCGATCGGTTTTTTGAAAAGCACGCCTCACTTTGCGTTAGCATAGTCGATATTTTCATTGTATACAGAAAAAATAACCAGGCGCCGGACCACTGAGAGAGGCAAGAGCTCAAGTTGATGAAGCGATTCCGTGGGACGTATACGGTCATCATCACCCCATTCACTGGCGACGGCTCGAGTGTCGACGCACCGAGGCTGCGGCAGCTTGTGAACTGGCAGATCGAAGAAGGGATCCACGGCCTCATCCCGCTGGGGAGTACCGGTGAATTCCTTTCCGTCAGCCGGGAAGAACGCCAGGAAATCGTCGAGATTTGCGTTCAGGAGGCCGCCGGCCGGGCGCCGGTTTTGATTGGAACGGGTGCTGAGTCGACACTCGACGTTATCGAGCTGTCCCAGGAAGCGGAGCGCTTCGGGGCCGATGGCGTGATGATCATTCCGCCGTTCTACAGCAGCCCTACCGACGATGAGCTGTTCGAACATTACCGGCGGATCGGCGAGGCGATCTCGATTCCGATCATGGTCTACAACAACCCGGCTGTGGCGAATATCGACATCCTGCCGCCCATGATCGCGCGCCTGAGCCAGATCTCTACCGTGACATCGGTCAAGGAATCGACCCTTGAGGTGACACGGGTCCGCGACATCGTGGAGCTGTGTGGCGATCGAATGGACGTATTCGCCGGAGTGCTCGGCTATGAGTCCTTTTGGCTCGGCGCGATCGGCTGGGTGGCTGTCTGCTCCAACCTGATCCCCCGTGAATCGGCCGATCTGTTCACGCTTGCCGTCGACCGCCATGACCGGGACGGTGCCCTCGCCCTTTACCGGCGAATGCTGCCAATCGTTCGGTGGGTCGGTGGACATCGCTACGTCTCGGCGACCAAGGCGGGCTTCAAAATCATGGGTATGCCAGCCGGCGATCCGCGGCCGCCGCGGTTGCCGTTGCCTGAGAGCGAACGCGCGGCGCTTGCCGTCGATATTGCCGCGTTTCAGCGGTCGCAACCGCCGATGGACTCGCCCGTCGGCGCAGCCGGCCACCAATCACTGCAATAACGAACATGGAGACTGACATGATCACGACAAAACGGACCACAATCGCAACGGCCCTTCTGGGAGCGGCCTCGATGGCACTGTTGGGCGCAACCACCGCCTCGGCGCAGGATTGCGAGCCGGCCGTCTCCGACGATGCGCTGATTGAGCCAGGCACGCTCGTCATGTCGACCAACCCGACCTTGCCACCCATGCAATTCGTCGACTCCAACGGCGACCTCCAGGGGATGCGCATCACGCTTGGCAACGAGGTTGCCAGCCGGCTTTGCCTGGAGCCCGAATACATCCGGATCGAGTTCTCCGCGATGATCCCCGGCCTGCAAGCCGGCCGGTGGGACGTCATCAATACCGGCATCTTTTGGACACCGGAACGTGCCGAAATGATGGAGATGATCCCTTACGAGTCCCAGGCGATCAGCATCTCCGTTGCAGCCGGCAACCCACTAGGCATTAACGAGCCGACAGATTTGGCCGGCAAGACAGTCGGGGTTGAGATCGGTGGCTTTGAAGAGGCCAAGCTGGGCGAGTTGAACGAAGAACTGCAGTCGCAAGGGCTCGACGCCATCGACGTGCGTACGTTTGACAATTTCGCGACCGCCTACCAGGCCCTACGCGCCGGCCAAACCGACGCCACTGTCAGTATCGACGCAACGGCTGCGGAGTATGCCGCACGCGGTGAATTCGACCGCGCTATCGCTGGCCTGTTCCCCACGCCCGTCGCTCTCGCCATGGCCAATGAGGAACTCGCCGAAGCCGTCCTGGGTGTTCTCAACGACATGATGGAAGACGGCAGTTACCAGGCGTTGTTTGAAGAGTACGGCCTTCTCACCAACACTTCGCCGTTCATCATTCGCGGCCCGAACGATTGATGCCTCGACCGATCGTCTGAGCTAGATCAAAGCGGAACCGCATGTAACGAAACGCCGCGTCTGCCGCTCCGGTAGGCGCGGCGTTTTCATTTGCCGCCAACACGGAGGAAGACCGCATGCAAGATGGGGCGTGGGACTGGCAAGGATTTCAAGATTATCTGTTCAACGAGTTCCTGCTGTATGGGGTCCTGACCACGATCGGCCTGACGGCAGCAGCCATCGCCGGCGGTTTGGTGCTGGGCGCGGGTCTGGCGATGATGCGCATCGCGCCTTATCGGCCGATCTCGATTTTCGCCCAGTTCTACATCTGGGTGTTCCGCGGCACGCCACTGCTGGTTCAGTTGTTGATCATCTATACCGGGCTGCCGCTGGCCACCGGCATTCGGTTCAGCGTTCTGGAATCAGCGCTGCTGGGCTTGATCCTCAACGAGGCGGCCTATCTGGCGGAAATCATCCGCAGCGGCGTTCTCGCCGTACCGGCGGGCCAAAGCAATGCGGGCAAGGCACTTGGCCTTAGCCCGGCCCAAGTCATGCGCTATGTTGTCATGCCCCAGGCGACGCGGATCATCATCCCGACGCTCGGCAATAGTGTGAACGGCCTGTTGAAAACGACGTCCATCACGTCGGTGATCTCGATGGAAGAGATCCTCCGGAGGACGCAAATCCTGATTCAGGAGCGGTTCTTGGTGCTCGAACTGTTCGCGGTCGCCGCGATCTACTATCTGATCCTGACCACGCTTTGGGATATCGTTCAACGCCGCATCGAAGCGCATTACGGCAAGGCCTATAGCAAGGTTCAGATCGCGGAGAGCTACTAACCCCTGATTCAGCTATTGCGGCGGCGGCTCGTCTGCCGCTTCCGCAAGAGCCGCAGAAAGAACCTCACGCTCTTCGGCGGTCGCAACGAACGCCGGTGGCAATAGGTCGTCATGGTCGATCAGACCCTGCGCCACTAGGCAGGCCTTTAGCTTGGCATTGGTCCTGTTGCTGGATGGATCGTCGTAAATCGCCAAGGCGATGGGGTAGATGCGGGCATGCCAAAAGCGGGCCATCGTCAGGTCGCCCGCATCGACGGCAGCGAGCATGCGCACGATTGGCTTCGGCGTCACCGATGCGAGGCTAACAATTGCACCTTCGCTGCCGATACAGGCGCTGGTGAATAGATGCTCGTCGCCGGATCCCATAACCGAGACATGGGGCGCGACGGACTGTACGAGCCGACGATTGGCCTCATAAGTCGCAACTTCCCAACTGCCCTCTTTGATACCAACAACTCTTGGCAACTGGACCAATGCGGCCAGCGTTTCAGGGCTATAGGCCAAATCTGCCGTGTGAATTGCTGCCTGGAACAACAGCACCGGCACATTGGTCGCCTCGATGATTGCGCTGTGATGACCCACCGCGGTCTTGGTATCGCTGATCCCAGAGTCGTTGGTCGGCGGGAAGACAAGCATCGAATGGATGCCCAGTCGCTCCAACGCGGCAGCATGAGCGGCGGCCGCTTCATCGCCCTCAATGTTCACGCCGGCCATAATACGACAGCGCTCGCCGACCGCATCCATAGCAATCCGGGCAACGTCCAACTGATCGGCCGGCGACATCGAGACATTCTCCCCGGCGTGCCCATTGATGAGGAAACCTTCAATGCCCGGCTGTTCGACCAAATGGTTGAGCATACGGCGCAGGCTGCCGCGATCGATCGAGAGATCCGGGGTCATTGGACAGGGCGTGGAGGCAAAAACACCCCGATAGGGGGCATCGGCCGAAGTCCGATCAATGGACACGATTCAGGTCTCCCGCGTTGAGGTTGGAACGGTGTGCTGGAGGAGTCGGTCAATGGGAAAGAGCTCGGGGCCAGGGCCCTCGCCCAAAATGTGCGCGGCCAGATGACGAGCAATGGCGAGACCGCTGGTGTAGCCGGAATGGACGCTGCCGCAGACATAGGCGTCGTCGTGGCCGGGGACGGGACCCACGGCCGGCAAGGCGTCGTCGGTTTCCGCCTCTAGCCCTGCCCATGCGCGGGCAAGACGTGCACCCCTTAATGCCGGAATGGCGTGACACGCCAGCCGCACATTACCTATCAGCGCCTCGGGGCGCAGGGCGTAACCGCCCTCTTCTCTATTGCCGATCCCTTGCCAGCCACCGCCGATAAGGACGGTTCCATTGGAATATTGCTTGAGCGACAGCAAACCGCTGGCAATGCCGACGACCGTACGCATGATAGGGGCCATGCGTTCCGTGACGACCAATTGATTGACAAGCGTCTTGATCGGAAGTTGGACACCCAGCCAGGCGAGCATCGGTTCGATCCAGACCCCGCCTGCAAGGATGAGGCGCCGCCCGCGTGTAGTCCCCTGGCTTTCCGAGATTACCGAGTAGCCCACATCCTCCGCTTCAACGCGGCTGGCCGGCGTATGTTCGTAGACCGCAACGCCCGCCTCAAGCAGAGCGACCCGAAACGCCTTGCCGGTCTCATAGGCCGCGGTAAAGCCATCCACCGGACAATGGCCGGCGAGCAGGATGTCCGGCGATATGCCTGGTTCGACCTCTTGCGCCTCTTCAGGAGTGAGCAGCGAAATCGGCGCCCCAGCCTCGCGTCTCTTGGTGGCGCGGTCACTCAAGAGCTCCGCTTCCTGCTCTGTAAAGGCCAGCGAGAGCCCGTCGCAAGTGACCATGCCGACATCGTGGCCGAGCCAATCGCGAGCGCTCTTCCACATGGCGTGGCCTTCCAGCGCGAACGGGATTAGGGCGACCCTCGTCATTTGCATCGTAAGTGTACCGGCATTGGTACCTGACGCCTCGCGGCAGAGGGGCCCGCGTTCGAACAGCGCAACGCGCATGCCGCCACGCGCTAGAAACAGTGCCGCCGTGGCGCCCAGCAGGCCGCCGCCAATCACCATCGCATCGAAATCGGAAGGCACTTGCAAATCAACCGCTACAAGGGCGCCGGCGGCGGAACCGGGATGTCGGCGTAGTCAAAATCCCCGATCAGCGCATCGAGGGCGACAGGGCGCAGCGGAACGCGCGCCGTCCAGCTTCCGATCTGGGCTCGGGCGCGATCGACCGTCGCCTCGTCATCAGTTCCGGCCCGATCCAAGGCAAGTAACTCAGCAACGATGTCGCCGCAAAAGCGGCCCTGACATGGCCCCATGCCGCACCGAGTGAAATGTTTGATCTGGTTGACCTCGTCGGCTCCCTCGCTGATCGCCGCATCGATCTCGTTGCGTGTCACATCTTCGCACCGACAGACCACGGTCTCGGCTGGGATCGCGGAAACCTGCGCTGGGCGCAGCCGCGCCAAATGGGCCAGAGCCGCGCCAAATCGCGGCAGGGTTCGGGACGACTGACTGCTTCCAGATCGACCGGCTGGCGCCTTTGCATCTTCTGCTACGGCTTCCGCGACCTGCCTTCCGCTAACAGTCGCGGCATCGACCCCAAGGACACCGCCGCCATCTCCCGCAACATACAGACCATCTATTGAGGTTCGACCCGCCCCGTCTAGGACGGGGCACCAGCCGCCAAGGTTTCGATCAAACTTGTGTTCGGCACGAAGCAGGCGGGTGATTTCGGTGGCGGGAACAAGACCGTTGCCGATCACGAGGCTATCGGCTGCGATGTCGATATGCCCGTTGGGCTGAGGAGCGCCGGTTGCATCGACCGGCGCAATCCTCACAGAGCTTAGTTCCGTATCTCCCTCTGCGGCAATCACACAGTGACGGCGGTAAAAGGGTGTCCGCGCGCTCACGATCTGGCGGATCCAGCCGACACCGCGTGCGGCCAAGGCCGGCCGTGTGAGTATCGCGCCCGATGCGCTCAACCAGTCGAGGCTGCCGTTCAGGTCAACGATTGCAGCTACTTCGCCGCCCGCCTTCAAGATCCCGGCCGTGACAGCAGCAAGCAGAGGCCCTGCGCCGGCCACGACCACGCGTTGCCCGGGCAGCACATGTTGAGCTTTCAGCAAGATTGTGGCGGCCGCCAAACCCGTAACGCCCGGCAACGTCCAACCGGGAAACGGAACCGTGCGTTCGTGGGTACCAGACGCGACGATGAGCGACGGTGCAAGGAAGGTCTCACTACCGGATGGGCCGATCGCATCGACACGAAACCCCTGATCCTCACGCAACACCGACCACACGCGACGATCGCTGCGCCAATCGACGTCGCTGTCGCTTAGCGCCGCCCGGAGAGTATCGCCGCCGACGCGATCCGGCGATCGATCATTGCCCGAGTCCAATGTTGTAGGCAGCGCCCGCCAGACTTGCCCGCCCGGCAACGGCGCCTCGTCAATGAGCGTGACGCTAAGCCCAGACGATCTGACGGTCAGTGCGGCAGTTCCTCCGGCGGGGCCTGCACCGACAATGGCAACGTCGACGCTTCTCGTTGCCCGCTGGGATGATAGCGGCACGGTCATGGCGTGCGATCCAACTCGATCTCCATGCCGTCGGCAACATAGGTTTGACAGGTTTGACGCCACACTCCGTCGACCCAGGCAACACATTCCTGGCAGACCCCCATCATGCAGAAGGCGCCGCGCGGCGT
>JBCCER010000030.1:0-32193 GCA_039030175.1 Pseudomonadota bacterium | reverse complement strand
GTAAAGATCGGCCAGCCGGTCTAGTAGGCTAAGATCGGCGGAGGGCAGAGCCGACGGCGCCCAGGACATCACTGGCATTTGGCCGCGCAGTACCAGCGGCAGCGATTGGCCAACGGCCAACCCTAGCCTTTGACTACCGCCGATCAAGCTAAGCGCGCGATTCAGCCAGCCATCCTCGCTTTGGCCCAGGCGGTTGTCGCCGGCCTCCAGCAGGTCCTGGCCGTCAAAGTGCGAGCGTTCGCGATAGGGCGATGCCACGGCATGGAGCGCCAATGCGTCCCCGTTGCGATACCAATTGTGCAAGGTCGCCAAGGCAGGATGCAGGCCGAAAAAGCCATCGAGATCCAGCACGCCGTCCGGCTGATCTGGAGTTCCCAACGCCAAGTCGCCCCTTATCGATCGGTAGTCCCTGTCCGCATAGGGAACGACTGTCGACAGCCCATCCATGCCGCCTCGAAGAATCACCAGGATCAGACGCTTTTCTGTTGGAGCGTTGGCGAGCAATAAACGCGTCGGAAGAGCAGCTGTTGCCAGACCGCTGGCGGCTCCGGCGAGCAGATGGCGTCGTGTGAGGTCGATCATCGTTACCTCCTTTGAAACTCGGGACTGCTAAGCACGATGGCCACGCCTTCTTGCGCGCTCGGCGCGCCGCTTACGTGAAACACCGTCGTGGCCGAAGCGAGAGGGCCGACGGCCGTCTCGAGCAATTGCTGGGGGTCGAGCGCATTGCCGGCGATGCCAGCGACCGCGACGGCCCAGTCTATGCGCCGCATCAAGGCCTCCGGCCCCAGCCAATCGGCCGCCTCGTCCGGCCAGCCGGCCGGTGATGGCGCGGTCCAGGGAACTTGGCCCAGCAGACGCAGTGTGGCCGCCGACCGATCATCGACATCCGTGACGTCAAGAGCCCGAAGCGCAGCGATAAGAAGATCATTGGGCGTTCGAACCTTGGCCAGGTGCGGCTGCCATGCCTCTGGCAGTTCCAGCATCGTCCGACACATGGCCGTTAGGCTTCCGTCCGTGCTCGTAAAGGTGTCCGATAGCGCCTCAATGGCAGTTTCGGGTGGTTCGTCGGCGACAAAGTGCCTGGCCAGCTTGGTCGCTATGTGGCGCGCCGTGGATGGATGTCGGGCGAGCATGTCCAGGGCCGCTTCACCTTCCGCTTCGCCACCCTGGTCGAATCGGTGTCCAAGCAGCGTCTTGGGGCCAGGCTCGTGGGCCAAATCATGGTAGCGAAAAGTCCCTGGATTTAGATCGCGCAGTCGACTGACGCTCCAGCCGGTTAAGATCTTTGCAAGCGCGATAACGTCGTCCTGGCCATAACCGCCATTGACGCCAAGCGTATGAAGCTCCAGAAGCTCGCGGGCGAGATTTTCGTTAAGGCCGCGCCCGGAACGCCTTCCGGCGGGTGAGTTCGGTCCGAAAGAGATGGCATTGTCGAGGTAGAGCAGCATGGCGGGGTGGCGCACCACGGCCCCTAACATATCTGCAAAACGACCATTGACGTGGGGCCTGATGGCTTCGTCTTCGAACGGTTTGGCGAGGCTGCCGACTTGTGGCCGATTGACCGCCACTGTGAAATGGTTGGCCCAAAAATGAACCATGCGCTCGGCGACGGGCGAGTCAGTTCTGGCGGCTGTTTCGATGCGCTGAATGATATCTGCCCGAACTTCACGACGTACCCGCTCGCGAAAACTGGTTTGAGCGGTGCCGTTTTGGCGGGCTTCAAGGAAGGCGACCAACCGGTCCCGGCTTGCGGCACTGGCCGATCTGTCGGCGCCGTGAGCGATGCTTTCGATTAGCCGCCCTTGCGGATAGGCGGCCAACCGGTCTATTTCCCCCGGCCTGGCGCCGAGGCCGAAACGATTGAGGGCGTGGGCGGACTCGATCCGAGACATAACTTGCGCTCCCGCTGTCGGCCTGAAATTGTCGCGTCGATTTCAAGTTAGAACGCGGCAAGCGGGAAAACCCGTCGCGCCAATTTCACTAGAGGCAATGAGATGCAGTTTGCGCGCAGCGTAGGGTCGCGAGCGAAGGAAAAGCCGATCTGGTCGGTTCGGGTGACGGTTCGGTCCGATCTCGTGCCTGGCGTCGAGCAGATTTTGGATGATCAAGTCGTCTCTCTGTCCCATTTCGAGACGGACCAGCAAGACCTTGTCGCAGTCGAAGCATGCATGACCGAAGAACCGGATGAGGCCGCACTGTCGACGCAGATTGCTCTACTGGCGGCGGCAGCGGGATTGGCATCGCCAATAATGGAAGTCGACCAGCTGCCGCAGACGGATTGGCTGTCCGCCAGCTACGCGGCTTTTCCGCCGTTACAGATCGGCCGGTTTTGCATCTATGGCTCTCACGAAACGGGCAAGGTGCCAGCGAGCCAGATTGGGCTTTGCATTGATGCCGCAACAGCCTTTGGCTCAGGCGAGCACGCCACGACCAAGGGCTGCCTTTTGGCAATAGACCGCATCGCCAAGGCGCGGCGACCGAGAAAGATACTGGATATGGGATGCGGCACGGGCATCTTGGCATTTGCTGCGGCCCGGCGCATGGGGCGAGACGTATTGGCTGCCGATATCGATCCTGAATCCGTCCGGGTCGCCCGCTTGAATACGCGGGTCAACCGCTTGAAGGGGCGGGTGCGAACGCTGCTGAGTGCGGGCTATTCAAACCCGGCGATTGCGTCCAGCGGTCCCTATGATCTGATTGTCGCGAACATTCTCGCCCGTCCGCTATGCCAAATGGCTGCAGATCTGCGACGTCATTTAGCCCCCGGGGGGCTTGCAATTCTCGCCGGATTGCTCGACAGACAGGAAGCTCAAGTCATGGCGGCCCATCGCGCCCAAGGTCTTGCTCTTTCCGCACGGATCAGGGTTGGCGTTTGGCCCACCCTGATCCTGCGGGCCGGCGCGCATTAGGCTGCGCCGGACGTCAGTTTGTCATTTCGATTGACACCGCCTTCGATGTTGGTGCGAACGGCGCCTTCTGGCAGCAGGTGGGCTATCGCCTCCGGGCCTTGCCAAATTACAGTCTCAACGAGGCCGCGAGTGAGGCCGATATCGGCAAGCTCTCGGTCGCTAAGGCCCATCAGCTCTACGTAGGCATCGCTGCGGGCTCTGGCCTCTCGTCCCACACCGAATAGGCGGGCGAGGGGGTTCAATAAGGCTGCGAACACCATGGTCTTAAGTCTCCTTTCCAAAGGATGAGACGTTGTTCGATCTCGCGCTGGGCGAAATCATTCACAAAAATGCCTGGTGGGTGCCGCCGCTTCCGGGTCGGTCGCCAACCAGATTGGTCCAATTGGCCAAAAAGGGAATCCCAATTCTTCGCAATGCTGCACTGCAACACAAGCATGAATTTTGGCACGGCCCTTCCGGCAACGTCATGAAAATAGGCGCAAAATTGGATGCGCGAGCCGACCCTATTGGGCAGCTCGCGTTCCAAAAGCCGACCCCCTCCTTCGAGGGGAGGAAAGCGGAGGGGCTCGGCGACCTTGTTGCGATTTGGGGCTTTGTGACGCCTGTCTTTAGGCGACGTCGGCCTGCCGCTGGTTGTTGTTTGCGGTTTGAACGGCGCCGTCTGGGCACACCATGCGGACCGATTCCGGTCCGGAGGTTACGACCGACAGGATCGTGCCTTCGGTAAGGCCGATATCCTCAAGCTGCCTTTGGGTCAAGCGGCTCAACTGGTCGTAGGTTGCGCGCTGGTTCTTGTTCAATTCGTCTTTGCCGAAGAAGGCGCCGACTTGGTTCAGTAGGGTTTTGATGTTCGTGTTCATAGTCCAGGTTCCCCATCCTAAGGGAGGTTAAGGCCAGTTGGGGTCCTCGCCGACCACCTCCGGCTTTGTGCCGTTGGCTTCGGTTGCGACATTACCTGGTCGATGGTTTGGGTTTACGCGCGTCGTACGGGTCGCTTTGTTCGCTCCGTCGACAAGCGTGAAATAATCCAAATCTGGAAAAACACATCGCCAATTGTTGCGCTGCAGCATTGACGTTTCTGCATACCGATTGGCCCCGTTTTTTCAAAGGACTATCAGGCGATGTTGGTCCCGCGGTTCGTCCAATGAAAAGGCCAACTACCGCCGGCAGATCTGCTAGGCGTGTGGGTCGCTTGCAACCCTATGGGCCTGTCCGTAGCTTGGCGGACCATCGGTTCAAATCGTTTGCGAGCACATCAAAATGCCAGATCCATCAAAGACAACGAAACCAGACTATAGCGGCCGGCTTAGCCAATTGCGGGCACTATTGGCCGATCAAAATCTTGATGGTTTCGTGGTGCCGATGTCGGACGCCAATCTGAGCGAGAACATCCCCGATGGTGCGCGCCGTATCGATTGGCTTTCCGGTTTTGGCGGGTCGGCGGGCATCGTGGTGGTGCTGGCCGACAGGGCCGCGATCTTTGTCGACGGCCGCTACACCATCCAAGTGCGCCAGCAGGTCGATGGCGACCTCTTTGAGTATCACCATTTGATTGAGGAGCCCCATTTGGACTGGGTTGCCGAGCATCTGCCGAAAGGTGGCAAGCTAGGCTACGACCCTTGGCTGCACACCGCCCCTTGGGTAGACAAGGCCAAGGCGGCACTAGAAAACGCGGGCTGCGAGCTTGCGCCTGTGTCGGAAAACCCGATCGATCAAATCTGGCATGACCAACCACCGCCGCCACTAGCGCCGATCGTTCCCCATCCCGAGGCCTATGCGGGCAAAACCTCGCAGGACAAGCGCCGAGAACTCGGCGAAAGCTTGGCCAAGGAAGGGGTCGACGCCGCCGTGCTGGGCGCCCCCGACTCGATCGCCTGGCTACTCAATGTCCGCGGCGGCGACACCCCGAACACGCCGCTGCCTCTTTCCTACGCGATCCTGAAGTCTGACGGGCAGGTTGACTGGTTCGTTGCCCCCGAAAAACTGACCGACGCTCTGCCCGCCCATCTCGGAAATCAAGTCGGCACCGAAGCCCCGTCCGAATTTCGCGCGGCACTTGACCGGCTCGGTGAAGCAGGCAAACGGGTCTCCATCGATCCCGCCTCGGTCAATGCGTGGATTGCCCAACGGTTAAACCAGGCTGGCGCCAAGATCGTGCGCACGGACGATCCGTGCTCTCTACCCAAGGCGCGCAAGAACGAGGTTGAATTAGAAGGCGCCCGCCAGGCGCATCTGCGCGACGGCGCGACTATGGCCAAATTCCTGACTTGGCTGGCGATGGAGGGGCCAACGGGCAATCTCTCCGAGTTGGACGTCTCACGACACCTGCATGACTTGAGGGCCGAGGGCGCACTCTATAAGGACGACAGCTTCGAGGCGATTTCGGCCTGGGGGCCAAACGCCGCCCTTGCCCACTACCGTGTTACCGAAGACACGAATGCCACGCTTCAGGCCGGCACTGTTTATCTGACCGACAGCGGCGGACAGTACCTGGACGGGACCACCGACATAACCCGGACGATTGCCCTTGGCGAAGTGTCTGACGAGATCAAGCGGGCCTTCACCCTGGTCCTAAAGGGGCACATCGCCATCGCAACGGCGCGGTTCCCGAAAGGAACAACGGGGTCTCAGCTCGACACGCTGGCCCGTCAAGCGCTGTGGCAGCAGGGCATGGACTTTGATCATGGCACGGGCCATGGCGTCGGCAGCTATCTCGGGGTTCACGAAGGACCTGCACGGATCAGCAAGGCGCCGAGCTCGGTCGCGCTCGAGCCGGGCATGATCCTGTCGAACGAGCCTGGATATTACAAAGCCGACGGCTTCGGGATCCGGACGGAGAACTTGGTCGCCGTCACCGAATGCTCAGATATGCCGGCTGCCGACAAACCGTTCTTATGCTTCGAGACGCTCACCTTCACCCCGATCGACAGGTCCATGATCTTGCCCGACCTGTTAACCGAAGACGAGCTTGCCTGGTTGAACGACTATCACGCTGAGGTCAGGGCAAAGATCGGTCCGCAGCTTGCCGGGGAAACCAAATCCTGGCTTGAGCAGGCGACCGAGCCGCTAGGCTGATATCGATGCAATTTGCGCCACTGGTCGACGGCGATCGCATAGCCATCGTTTCGCCGGCGGACTGGCTTGAACGCGGCCTGCTTGAAGACGGGTGTGAAGCGCTTCGGCTAGCCGGTTTTGAGCCAATTGTCGATCCGCAAAACCACCAGCGTTGGGGGCGTATGGCCGGGAAGGATGAGGCTAGGCTCGAGGCCATTCACCGTGCCTATGCCGACCCAACGATCAAAGCCATCTTATGCTCGCGCGGAGGTTACGGTTCAGCCCGGATCGCCGATCGGCTGGATTTTGACCTCATTCGAGCCAACCCCAAGCCTCTGATCGGCTACAGCGACCTGACCGCTCTGCTGCTCTCGATCCACGAGGCGACAGGCCAGCAGCCATGGCATGGACCAATCCTGCGCGACTTTGCCAAGACACTGCCCTTTGGCTGCGATCAGCTTGTGCGCCGCCTGCTTGGCGAACCTGACCTAGAGGGAATGAACGGTCTGCTCCGACAGGCGCGAACGCTACGGCCCGGCAAAGCGCGAGGCTCGCTCATAGGCGGCAACCTGTCCTTGCTCTCCGTCTCGATTGGAACGGGTCGTGACTTCGATACGGCGGGCAAGCTGTTGTTTATCGAGGATGTCGACGAGGCGATGTACGCCTTTGACCGCATGCTGACCCATCTTCGCCAAGCTGGCAAACTCACCGATATTGCGGGTCTTATTATTGGCGAACCGGTGGCCATTTCTCAGCAGCACGAAGACTTTCCATTCGACTTCAATGGATTGGTCGCCGAACACTTCGCCGATGCACCGTACCCGGTGGTCATCGACTTCCCCTGTGCCCATGGTGGCGACCGCATGGTGATGCCTATGGGTGGCATGGCTGAGTTGGAGGCGGGCGATGCGGGTGTTCGGTTGAACCTGGAGTTCTAGATCTTCGTTTGTTCACATTTCGGTTAATGTCACTTTCCAATCTCGTCGGTCGGTTCCCATATTGAAGGCCGATGCTCGGCAATCTAAGGAGTAACCCCATGACCAAGCGCTACGAGAAGACTAACGAGGCCGTTGCGGCGCTGACGCCCGAGCAGCATGAGATTACGCAGCGCAACGGCACGGAACGGCCCTTCCGGAACGAGTTTTGGGATCATAAGGAGGACGGGCTCTACGTTGACGTTGTGAGCGGCGAGCCCCTCTTCGCCTCAACCCACAAATATGACAGCAACAGCGGCTGGCCCAGCTTCGTGCGACCGATTGAGGATTCGCATATCGTAGAGCTTGAGGATCGCAGCCACGGCATGGTCCGGACCGAAGTTCGCTCAAAGCACGGCGACAGCCACCTTGGTCATGTTTTCCCAGATGGTCCTGGATCAACGGGCCAACGCTATTGCATCAACTCCGCCGCTTTGCGCTTCGTTCCGGTCGCCGAGCTGGAGGCTGAGGGCTATGGTGACTATCTGGAACTGTTCGGGGAGACCCAAGATGCATGAGACAGCTGTTCTCGCAGGTGGCTGCTTCTGGGGCATGCAACATCTGCTGCGCAGACTTCCGGGCGTGGTCAGCACGCGTGTGGGCTACGCCGGCGGCACGACGGACAATCCAACCTATCGCGAGGTGACCACGGGCCGCACCGGACATGCCGAAGCACTCGAGGTTGTGTTCGATCCGTCGGTCACGTCGTTCAGGGAGATCCTGGAACTGTTCTTTCAGATCCACGATCCGACCACGGCCGACCGGCAGGGCAACGATATCGGCAGTCAATACCGGTCGGTGATCCTTTTCTTGAATGAGGAACAGGAACGGACAGCCCGCGAAACTATCGCCGATGTCGAGGCGTCAGGGCTGTGGCCCGGTCCCGTGGTCACGGAGGTGGTGAAAGCGGGTCCGTTTTGGCAGGCGGAGCCGGAGCATCAAGACTATCTCCAGCGGTACCCGCATGGCTACAATTGCCACTTCCCGAGGCCGGATTGGCGCCTGCCGAGGCGCGATGTCGCCTAGTCTGTAGTCTGATCGGCGAGAGAGAGCCGGGTAAGTTCGTCGACATGGATCTGCGCGCAGTCGATGGCTTCAAAGCCGGGCTGCTTGCCCTCAAACGCGAGAAAGAGATCGGTGCCGCCGAGGATGACCGCCTCGGCGCCCCGGTCCTCGCAAAGCCGGCGACCGACCTCGAAGAAAACTTCGCGCTCGGCGTCGGTGGCAACGCAGTCGAGAGCAATCTTCATGTAGGCGTCGTGTGTCCGATCGCGATCGGCGCCTTCCGGGACTAAAACCGAAGCGTCCGAAATCGCACCATAAAGCGACGACCCCATTACCTTATGGGTTCCGATCAGACCGACCTTCTCAAAACCCCGCTTCTTGATTGCCGCATTGACGGCCGGTAGCGCGCTGACGATCGGCAGCGGTGAGATCGGTTCCAATGCGTCCACGCAGAAATGTCCGGTCATCGAGGTGACGACCGCCGTGTCGGCGCCGGCGCGCGCCAAACGCTCGATCAGGTTCTTGAAAATGGCTGCCTGGCGCTCGGGATTGTTCGCCGTCACATTGCCGACTAGGTCCCGCACCTGGGCATGAACGATGGTCAGTTCCATCGGCTTGTCGGCGCTTTCGTGCGCTGCGGCCAACAGGCGGTAATAGTACTCGGTCGCGGCGGGGCCGATCCCACCGATCATCCCGATATGCATGACAGCTGCCTCGTCGCTTCAGTTGCGTGTTCGAGGAGTCTTACCGTCGACGGCGAGCGCGCGAAACTGAAGCTTTGTACCCGTCCAATTTGCCCGCGTTGATCTCGGAACCAACGCTGATTGAGATCTGCGCAGGTCGTGGCCAGGTGGCCGCTACGAGAGATAGGGCAGCCACTCCTTCGTGAACTGGCAGACATCGATGCGGTTGCCGAACGGGTCTTTAAGGGTGAAGTAGCTGACGGCGCCCATATTGTTCGCCTCGGTGCAATCCGTTCCGCGCTCTATCAGCTTGGCGCGCACGCCTTCGATATCATCGGTGCGGAAGTTGATAAGGCCATTTGCCGTTAGTCCCTGGCCAGCTTCAGGACTCAAGAACAGACATAGATGGGTGGTGGTATCCAGCCGGTAGATTGCCATGAACGAGCCGCCATGCTCGCCCTCCATAATCTTGGCCGGCTTCAATTCCAGCACGTTTTCGTACCAGTCGCGGGCCTTGTCCACGTCGGGTACACCCACGATGGCAGCATGGAAGTTCTGAAAGATGCCGGTATTGGGCTCGGTCTTCAGGGCGGAGTTCGACATGTCTGCCTTCCTTGTAAGACTTCGATCGCGGATTGACGGTTAGGTATTGCTGGCCTGTTCCCAAAAGGCGCCGCTGTTCAGCGGGTCGACGGGGACGGCCTCGCCTTCAACGGCGTCTTGTAGGCGCTTCAGATAGAGCGACCAGCCGTCAGCTTCTTGCGAGCCTTCATTGAGCCCGTGATGGGTGAGGTCGAGCCGCGTGCCGTCTCGGTCGGCGGTGAGGGTGACGCTGACTGTGCCGGTTCCCGCAGGCAGATGGCTGCCGCCCTCCCAGCCGATCGTGTAAACGATGCGGTGCGGTCTCTCGACCTCGACATAGGTACCGGTGGCGACGAAATCGCGACTGTGCACAATGCGGAAGCTGCCACCCGGGGTTGGCTCGATATCCGCCTCGATGCCCATCCACTCCAGCAGCTTGTCGGGCACTACGAAGTAGTCGAAGACGTCGTTCGGTGCCGCATCGACCCAAATGGTCTTCTCGACAAAGGGCGTGCCGTCGTCCATGGCTTAGCCCTTGTCTTTAGCAGTCTTAGCAGCGTCACGGCGCCGCCTTGCGGAGGTTTCGACCGCGCCCTTAAGCGTGTCCAGCCGGCCCTCCCAAAATCCATCGAGAAACTTGCGCAGCTTTTGCATCTCGCGCTGATCGGTTTTGCACAGACGCTTGGTGCCTTCGCGACGGATGGTAAGAAGTCCGGCTTCTGCCAGGGTCTTCAGGTGTTGCGATACCGCCGGGCGTGTCAGGTCAAAACCGGCGGCGATATCGCCAGCCGTCACCTCCTTATCCCAGGCGCGATAAAGAATAGCGCGTCGGGTGGGGTCGGCGATTGCTCTAAGCTGCGCATCCATGCGCTTATGTTAGTAACTCTTTTCGAAAGGGTCAACCTTCGAAAGGATTGTTTTTCTCTCGGTTGGTGCCTATTGAGCGCTCGGCTGGATTTTGGTCAAGCAGGCACCATGAGATGAACCGAAAACCGCTGCCTTGAATCGGTCCAAACGTCCCGTGACTTCCAGCCGCCTTCACGGGCGAGCGCTTGAAAACCGTCGAGCGTGTATTTGTATGAATTCTCGGAGTGAATTGACTCACCGGCCTTGAAGTCTGCGTCGAAACTGCCGATCGCAACGGTCTGGTCGCTCAGACTGACCAGGTGCATCTCAACGCGCCCGGCTGTGTCGTTGTAGCGCGCTTCGTGCTTGAACGCGTCGATCTCGAATTCACCGCCAAGTTCGCGGTTGATGCGGACAAGAAGGTTCAAGTTGAACGCCGCCGTCACGCGATCGGCATCGTCGTAAGCGGCCTCGAGGACGTGTCGTTCTTTTCGCAGATCGACGCCGATGATCAGCATGTCGGACCGAGTTTCGTGCCGCATGCGTTCCAGAAAGATCCTGGCCTCGTCGGGCTCAAGGTTCCCGATGGTTGAGCCAGGGAAGAACAGCACGCGTCGTCCGCTCGTCATCGGGTTGGGCAATGCCAGCGGGAGGCTGAAGTCGGCGGCGACCGGACGGACCGCAAGCCCCGGATGAAGGGCGCGCAGCGTTTTGGCCGCCGCCTCCATATGGTCTGCCGAGATGTCGATCGGAATGTAGGCCCCGGGGTCGGCCAGGGCCGAGAGCAAGAGCCGTGTCTTCACGCTTGCCCCGCTTCCCAGCTCAACCAACTCGGCATCCGGCCCAATGATCCCCGCCATTTCAGAAGCACGAGTACTCAAGATCTCGGTCTCGGCGCGCGTCAAATAGTATTCCGGCAAATCGGTGATTTGCTCGAACAGGGCGGACCCGGCATCGTCGTAGAAGTATTTCGGCTCAAGCGTTTTCGGCTGCGCTGAAAGCCCGGTGCGCACGGATCGCTCGAACGCGGAAAGGGACGTTTCGTTCTCCGCGCCTTCAATCAGGGCGCGGTCGGTCTGTCCGTCCGGCATCAGATATCCCTCGCAAGCCGCAGCCCTGAGAACTGCCAGCGTTTTTCGGGTTGGAAGAAGTTGCGATAGGTTGCGCGCACATGGCCGGCTGGTGTGGCGCAGGAGCCGCCGCGCAGCACATACTGCCCGTTCATGAATTTGCCATTGTACTCGCCGACTGCGCCGTCCGGCGGTTGAAACCCGGGGTAGGGCGTGAACGGGCTGCGCGTCCATTCCCAGACATCGCCGTAGAGCTGAATTGGCCTGTTGGACGAAGCGGAAGCCGGGGCAGGGCGCAAACGCCCGCTGTCCGCGAAGTTGCCCTCAATCTCCTCGTCTTGAACCGCCCACTCGAGCTCATATTCCGTTGGCAGGCGTGCGTTCGACCAGCTGGCAAAGGCATCCGCCTCGAAGTAGGAGATGTGAGTCACCGGTGCCGCCAGGTCGACTGGCTGCATGCCGCGAAGGCTCATCGACCACCAGCTATCGTCGCGCCGCTGCCAGTATCCCGGAGCGTCCCATCCTTCTTCCTTAACTGTCGTCCAACCGTCGGATAGCCACAAGGTGGCCGTTCGATAACCGTCGTCTTCCATGAACGATAGCCACTCAGCATTTGTGACCGGTCGCGAGGCAAGCTCAAACGTCCCGATAATGGCGTTGTGAGAGGGCCCCTCGCAGTCAAACGAAAAACCCGTTCCGTCATAGCCAAATGTGCGTGTGCCTACGTCATAGCGGGTCCAAGAATGTTCTGGCGGCTCGGTTGGCGAGACGGCGAGCGGCTCTGGGCTCTTGAAGGCTGGCCGTAGCGGGTTCTGGGCGAACAGATGCAAGATGTCGGTCAAGAACAGCTCTTGATGCTGCTGCTCGTGGTGAAGGCCCAACGTTACTGTCGCGGCCAGGTCGTTATTGACATTATCATCCAGCAGCGCCGTCATCGCTGCGTCGACATGCGCGCGATAGTCGTTCACTTGCTGCAGCGTCGGTCGCGTCAACATCCCTCGGCGAGGGCGCGGTTGGCGCTCGCCAATGGCCTCGTAGTACGAGTTGAACAGAAAGCCGAACCGCTCATCGAACAGCTCATAGCCCTTGACTTTCGGGCTGAGCACGAACGTTTCGAAAAACCATGTCGTATGTGCCAGATGCCATTTGGCAGGACTGGCGTCCTCCATCGACTGAACCGTCGCGTCCGCGTCCGTAAGATCTGCCGCTAGATCTGCCGTCGTGTTCCGTATTCGGTCGTAGTCGTCAAGAAGGGTCCGATCAGGCTTAGGTGCAACAGGTCGATCAAGCGACATCCAACCTCTCCGTTCGGTTGGCGGGGTGCGATCCCACCATTTTTGCCGAGTCCTTGAGGCTCTTGCTGGCCCTTTCGAAGGGATATGAGGTTGCGAAGTTGACGCAAAACGCTCCAATATTGGGTTCTGGCGACGCAAAAACGGAACGGCAACGTTGAATTGGGACGACTTGAAAGTATTTCTAGCACTGGCGCGCGGCGGGTCGGTAAGGATCGCTGCCCAGGCTCTAGGCGTCAGTCCTTCGACTGTCGCGCGGCGCATCGACAGTTTCGAGCAGGCGCTCGGCGTTAGACTTTTCGACCGGCTGCCTGACGGCTACGTGCTGTCGGCGATCGGCGAAGAAATGATCGAAAGAGCGGAGCGGGCAGAGTCGGAGGTCTTGGGGCTAGAGAGGGAAGTGCTCGGCCAGGATGCAAAATTGGCCGGCCGCATTCGCGTTACCATGCCCGCCCCGGTGGCCTCGGAACTGCTCATGCCGGAGTTGGTTCGGTTCGGGCGGATCTATCCGGATATTGAGCTGGATTTGGCCATCTCGTCCGACATATTCGACCTGTCGAGACGCGAGGCCGATGTTGCCATCCGTTTTGTCGAAAAACCTGCAGAACATCTTGTCGGCCGGCGCCTTCCGCCGTTTCGCGACGCCGTGTTTGCTTCGGCGGACTATATCGCCGGTCATGATTTTGGCGGTGAGCATCCGTCGGGCCGCTGGATCGGTTGGCAAGACGAAACCCATTCGCCGAAATGGGTTCGCGAGAGCGATCACCCCAAATGCCGGACGCGTTGGCTGGTTCCCGAAGTCATGACCCAGATCGCAGCCGCTCGGGCTGGTCTCGGCATGGCCCATCTACCCTGCTTTTTGGGCGATCAGGATGACCAACTACGCCGGGTGCCGCCCGGCAATACGAGACCGGCGCGTCCCGGATGGGTTTTGACCCATCCTGCCCTGCGCACCACCGAACGGGTTCGTGTGTTCGTCCGTTTCATCGTAACAGCGATCAACGATCATGCCGATCTCGTCGGCGGCAATCGGCCGTTGGGCGAAGGCGAGACGTGATATCGTCATGCGGCTGTCGGTTTTACGGCTTGGCGACCGTCCTTTGAGAGTTGGACGAAAATTGGGGGCCATAGGCGCATGCTTTATTCGATTTTGATCTACGGTACCGAGGGGCTGGTCGAAAAGCTCTCTGAAGAAGAGCGGGAAGACCTTTTCGGCAAGCACCGTCATTTGCAGGCCACCATGCGCGAAAAGGGAAAGTTGGGTCCGGTGGCTCAACTGATGCCCACGACAACGGCCGTAACCATACGTGGCGGTGGCGGGTCGGCGTTGGTCTTAGACGGACCTTTCACGGAGACCAAGGAACAGCTGCTCGGCTTCTATGTGCTTGAATGCGAGACGCTTGAGGAGGCGATCGAGGCCGCCAAGCTATTGCCGCTCGATGTCGGCACCTTGGAAGTGAGGCCCGTCGGTTGGTTTGGCGGCGAACAGCTTAAGCTCGGCGAATAGTGGCCGAACCTTCCTGGATTGGCGCAGCGCTTACGGCGGCACGGCCGCGGGCTGTCGGCGCTCTCGTTCGGCATTTTCGCGACATCGACCGGGCCGAGGATGCGTTTCAAGAGGCGTGCCTGCGAGCGGTTAAGGCCTGGCCCAAGAGCGGTCTACCGTCCGACCCCACTGCTTGGCTGATCTTCGTCGGGCGGAACGCGGCGATCGATGACCTTCGGCGAACCAGCCGGGTTCTACCTCTCTCGCCAGGCGACGACCAGTCGATCGAACCTGATATGGAAGGCTATCTCGACGAGAAGGACTATCGGGACGACATTCTGCGGCTCCTCTTCGTCTGTAGTCATCCAAGCTTGTCGGTGCCCGATCAATTGGCGCTCGCGTTGAAAATCGTCGCCGGCCTGTCCGTGCAAGAGATTGCGCGTGCTTTCCTGGTGACGCCCAAGGCGATGGAGCAGAGGATTACCAGAGCCAAGCGGCGGGTAGCGCAGGCCGAACTAACCTACGAGACGCCGAGTGCAAGCGAACGCGCCCAGCGCCTCAATGCGGTCTCGACCATGATCTATCTGATGTTTAACGAGGGGTATGCATCGGCAGGTGGCGATGCTCATATCCGGGTAGCACTGTGCGAAGAAGCCATTCGTCTGTTGCGGTTGCTTCTGGGCCTGTTCCCGGGTCAAAGCGAGGTGATGGGCCTGTTGGCTCTGTGCCTGTTTCAGCATTCCCGTTATCGCGCCCGTTTGAGCGGCGATGACACGTTGGTCCGGCTCGAGGATCAGGACCGCACCCTATGGGATCAGCAGGCCATCCGCGAGGGCCAGATCCTAATCGAAAAGGCGCTGCGCAAGCCAAGTCTCGGCCCTTACCAGATCCAGGCTGCGATTGCTGGGGTTCATTGTGCTGCCAAGCGGGCCGCCGATACGGACTGGCGCGAAATTGATAGGCTCTATGCCGCGTTGGAGGAGATCGACCCGTCGCCGATCGTGACCCTTAACCGCGCCGTGGCCGTGTCGAAATCGACCGGCCCGAAAGCCGCCCTGTCGATGATCGAGCCGCTGGAAAAGCAGCTTGCCGGATACTTCTATTTCCACGGGACCAAGGCGGCATTGCTGGAAGATGTCGGTCGCCCAAATGAGGCCCGAAGGGCTTATCAAACGGCCTTGTCGCTTAGCTCTACATCGGCGGAATCTGCGCTTGTGAGGCGGCGTCTTGAAAAACTGTCGTCTTCGGCACCGGCGGGTGTCGGAACCGACTAATCACGCGCGTCCTTTGATCGGCCGCATGACGCGGTGCAATTGACAGAGGAGAAAAGCGATGAGCGGTAACCCAATGGCAACCCACGGGGCAGCTAGCTGGATCGAATACAAGGGCAAGGATACGGCGGCCGCGCGGACATACTATCAGAAGGTCCTCGGTTGGAATATCGTCGACATGCCGATGAAGGACGGCAGTTCCTATCCCGGGATTATGATCGGTGAATCGCCGATTGGCGGCTTTTCGCCCATGCCGGCGGACGGTGGTGCCTGGCTTAACTACATCACGGTCGACGATGTGGATCAGCGGTTTAAGTCCGCGATCGACGAAGGGGGCGCTGCGGTGCAGGAACCGATGTCCGTTCCGGGTGTTGGCCGCATCGGCGTCTTCAAGGATCCGTTCGGTGCAACGATGGCGGTGATTACCTACGAGCAAAGCGCAGCCTGATGGCGGGCCGAGAGGCCTGATGCGGTACGATCCGCTCGGGCCTCTCGCCGACAAAAGGGAGGTCGTCGATGGTTGAAGAACAAGCACTTCTGCCCATGCGCGTCGCGCTTACAGGCGTCAGCGGCGTGACCGAAAAGCGGATGATGGGCGGCGTGTGCTTCTTGGTGAACGGAAACATGCTCGGCGGCGTCAACAAGGATCGCTACATGTTTCGAGTGGGCAAGGAACTAGAGGCGGAAGCTCTCGCCAGGCCCGGGGCTGAGCCCATGGTGCATGGCGGCCGCCGCATGGGCGGCCTGGTTTGGGTCGATCGTGCTGCTTGTCAGGAGTCTGCGCTCGATGGCTGGGTGGCCTTGGCGCTTCGTTTCGCCGGTGAACTGCCGCCGAAATAGGCCAGTCCGCGAGCTGCTGCCTCATGGCGGTACTCAGTCTCTCCATCTTTCATCATGCGCGCTTAGCATGCCTGCATCTTCATTATTGTGCGTTGCAACAAAATTGATGCGCCGCACATTAACGGAACCGGAATTGAACACCGCTTCCAATCAAGGAGAGTGTCATGGCCGCGACGCAAACCCTTCATCACTCAACTGGACCGGGACGTTTTCTCGGCCACCTCGGGCACCGTCTTCAGACCGTTGTAGGTTCGATCGTTGGATTCTTTTCGCTTATGAACCGAGCGAACGGTGCTGCGCTGCAATATGAGCATCTGTCCCAGCTGTCGGATGCTTCGTTGGCCGCTCGCGGCATCGCACGCCAGGATATCGGCAAAGTGGTGATGGACCGGTTTCAATCCGAAACGCGATAGCGGCCGCGCCTACTGTAGATCTTTGTAAGTCACCGGTTCGCTGCTACCACAGCACCGGTTTCGCTACCATCAGGGCAAAGATTGCGATCAGCCCAATGAAGGCTGGCCAGCCAAGCCAGAACCAATAGCGCATCAAGCGATAGAAGCGATCGGGCAGATTAGTGTCTGTCCGGTCTGCCGCTTGCGCCAGCCGGTGCGCTTTGATCTGGATCGCGACGACTGGGAGCCAGCAACCAAGTGCCAGAACAAAGAGGGCATAGCTGGCGACTAGCCACGAGGCCCAAACGTCCCAACCGGCCAACCAAATCATCCAAAAACCGGTAAGCGGCTGGACGACACCCGAAGGCAGCGTGAATAGCCAATCTGCGAGCACAGTGTTGCGTGCCGCCAGGGCGATCTGGTTCGGGGAGCCTCGTCGATGGCTCACCCAAAGATGAAACGCCGTCCCAAGCCCGGTTCCGAAAAGGACGGTGCTGGACAGGATGTGAAGCCACTTTACGAAGTCATACAAGGTCATCGGGTCGGCGCGGCCATTTTGCGTGGGACGAGGATACTTTGGCCTGGAAGCTCATTGGATAGTAGGGCAGATTCCTGCACGTACAGCGGGCGGTGCGAAACGACTTTAGAAACGGCCATCCCAGTATCGATTTTTGAGGCCGTTGATCCATCCAACTCTGCGGGGAAGCCATGCCAAGATTCATGTGGGCCGTTTTCGCGGCTCTCTTCGTCGTTTCCAGCCAGACTAGCAGCGGTCAAACCTCGCAGGCTTCTTCAGATGTACCCGATATTCAGGGCGTTTGGCGCCTTGCCACCTCTGAAGGGATATTTGGCGATCAGGTACTTTCCGAAACCCCTTCCACGGAGATCATCATTGATATGCAGGAGGGGGCCGTGTTCAGCGGTCGACTAGAGTATGAAGTCGCAGGCGATCAGCCAGAATTCCACGATGGGTCGGCGCTAACAAGAATGGCGTCGGAGCCGATTCTGGGCGTCATCGGGTGGGATGGCAGGTCGCTTACCATCGCCGAACGGGCGGACACCAGTCTGCTCTCCGGCGAACTGCTGAACAGCGAGACTATGGCTCTGATTTATGTCGAGCCGGGAGAGTTCGCATTCGCCGCGCGCATGCTGCTCGTACGTCAATAGTTCACTACAAGGCCAAGAGTAGGGAGTAAATCCATGCGTTTAGCGGATTTCGTCATGATCTGCGTCAACGACTTTGGCGGCCAGATGCGCGGGAAGGGTTTCCCCGCCTGGGAGTTGGGCGACCGGCTCAAAACCGGCATGGGCATCGCGCCGACCAGTATGATGATCACGACCTTCGGCGATATCGTGGCCTCGCCCTGGGGGCCGAGGGGCGAGATCATGATGATTCCTGACCCCGAGACCGAAGTGTCGATCACCCTCGACGACCGGCCGCCAGAACGTTTCTTGATCGCCGACCTCGTCAATCTCGATGGCTCGCCCTGGGAAGGTTGCCCGAGAAGCTGGGCCAGGCGAGGCCTTGAGGCTCTTCAGCAGGAAACCGGTCTCGTCCTGAAGTCTGCGTTCGAGCATGAGTTTCACTATTCTGGCGCTGAAAAGCGGCTGGGTGATGCCTACTTGCTGGACGCCATGCGTGTTGAAGGCGATTTCGCCAATGCTGCTCTTCACGCGCTGAGCGAAAACGGCATAGAGCCCGAGTCCTTCATGCCGGAATATGGCCCGCAGCAGTTCGAGGTTACATGCAAACCGGCAGTCGGCCTCGCGTCGGCGGACCGCGCGGTGAAACTGCGCGAGATCGTGCGGTCGATGGCGCGGCACTACGGGCACAAGGCCACGTTCTCGCCGGTGATGGCAAACGGCGCGGTTGGAAACGGCACGCACATCCATTTCAGCCTTCAGGACCGCGACGGTCGGCCGGTCAACTACGATCCGGGGGGCCCATACAATATCGGCGAGGCCGCGGGCCAGTTCATTGCGGGCATCCTGCGCGACATGCCGGCAGTGGTTGCGCTAACAGCGCCGAGTGCCGTGTCGTATGAGCGCATGAAGCCGCATCGATGGAGCCCGACCTGCACAAATCTGGGCGACAAAGACCGCGAGGCCGGCATTCGAATAGCGCCGATCGCGTCATTTCCGGGCGTCGATCCGGCGGCGAGCTGCAATTTCGAATATCGAGCCTGCGACGCTGCCGCCTCGCCCTATCTCGCGCTCGGCGCTCTGGTTTGGGCCGGCCTGGAGGGCATTCGCGACAAACTCCCCGTGCCGGAGCCGACCACGGTCGATCCGGAAACCTTGTCGGAGGCAGAGCGTAAGAAGCGCGGCATCGTGCCGTTGCCGACATCGCTTGCCGAGGCGTTGGAGAATCTACGGACCAACCCGCGCGCCAAACGGTGGATGGGCGATACACTGATGGAAGCCTATCAGGTCCACAAAAGAAGTGAGTTGAAGCTTTTAGAAGATCTGTCGCCAGACGAAGTCGTCGATCGCTACGCCCAAGCCTATTGAGCAGCGCCCGGCGCGGACTCGATCTCGGCCCGGCTCGTCTCAAGCAATCGTTCGACGATTGTGCGGTCGAGCCGTAGCCAGATCGCATAGCGGAAGACGCTGAGGGAGAACACGGCCAGAATTAGAAGGTCGACGCCGTTGGGGATCAGCCCCAACCCGCCACCATAGTTGCCACCATACGACATGATGGCGAGGCCGCCATAGTAGGGCCAGATCCATGCCGAGGCGCGCAGATGCAACGGCTCAATCGGCCCGTGCTTCAGCCGGCGGACGGTGGCGAAGATCACGATACCGACGGCCGCCACGACCATGATCTTCCAATTGGTTTCCCAGCCCGTCCAATAGACGATGAAGGTGACCAAAATGAAGGCCAGGGCGGTGAACGTATAGGCGATGGGAATGCGGAAGGGGCGCGACCGGTTCGGGACGTGCAGCCGCAATACCATCAGCGCGACGGGGCCGAAGGCGAAGGACAGTACCGCCGATGTGCTGATGAACTCGACCAGCTGATTCCAGCCCGGCAATGGCAGCACGACGACGATGCCGATAAGAAAATTGAACCCCAGGCTCAAGCCTGGGACGCGAAACCGATTCAGCCGCCCGAAGAAGGACGGAACCTGGTCGGCCTTGGCCATCGAATAGTTAATTCTCGCTGCCGAGGCCATGAAGGTGAGGCCCGTCCCGGCGGGCGAGACGATGGCGTCGGCATAGAGTAATATCGCCAGCCATTGCAGGCCGAGGATGGCGGCAAAGGCGGCAAACGGTCCGCCAGGTGCCGTCTCGGTGATGCCGGCCCACCCATTGCTGAGTTGGTCGACGGGGACGGCGCCAATGAAGGCGATCTGCAGGGCGATATAGAAGATGATGCAAAAGACCACGGTGCCGATGATGGATAGCGGCACGTCGCGCCTCGGGTTGCGTGCCTCGCCGGCCATGTCGACGACGCTGCGGAATCCGTAGAACGCGAACATGATACCGCCGCTGGACACGGCACTCATAACGCCCGTAGCGCCATAGGGGGCAAAGCCTCCAAACTCCGTCAGATTCTCCCAGCGAAAACCGTAGGCGATCAGCAGGATCGCGGCGACCACTGGTACCAACAGCTTCCAAAAGGTGATGGTCGTGTTGGCGCGGGCGAAGTATTTGACGCCGGCCAGATTGATGCCGGTGAATAAGGCCAACATGGCGATGGCAACCAAGACGCCTTCGAAGGTGAGGCGCCGCTCGCCATCCTCGATTTCGCTCAACCAGGGCAAGTAGTTGGTCGCGTAATCAAGTACGGCGATGACTTCCAGGGGCGCCGTGGCCACGAATGCTGCCCAGCACAGCCACCCGGCCATGAAACCGCCCAACGGGCCGAAGGAGAAATACGGAATGCGGGCCAGTGCGCCGCCAACCGGCAGCATGCCGCCCAACTCTGCATAGACGAGCGCGATGGCCAGCGTCACCACACCGCCGATGACCCAGGATAGGATGCCGGCTGGGCCTGCCAGTTGAGCGGTGTAAAGGGCGGCGAACAGCCATCCGGAACCGATAATGCTGAGGCCGGTGAACATCATTGCCACCGGGCCCAGTTGCCGACTGAGAGTCACTTCAGCCTTCGGTTTGGCCATGGTATCTTGCCTTGGAGCAGGTGCCGAAGCATTGGAACGTTCGGCTGGTATAGGCTTGGTGCGCTATGCCGGCAAGACGGCCGATCAGTGGAAGTCCCGCGACTTTGGCACGATCCGAACGTTGCGCGGATGTTTACGCAGGCTCGGAGGTGGGCGTGCCGAGCCGGTTTCCGGCTGGTCGTTAGCGCTGGGTGGCTGGCCCGCCATCAGCGTGGTCAGTAGGCCCGACATGTCCTGCAGCCGGTCGGCAACCACATGGATGATGTTCTCGTGTCGCTGGACCTTGCCATGAATCAAGATCAGCCGGCTGCCCATCACCACCTTGCGGTGCTTTTGGAACACATGTTGCCAGACCACTGCATTGGCCACCCCTGTCTCGTCCTCCAAGGTAGCGAAGATCACGCCCTTGGCCGTGCCGGGCCGCTGACGGACGAGCACCAGGCCAGCGACCGAGACGCGCTGTCCGTCCTTCATCTGCATCAAGTCACTATTGGCGGTGATGCCACGGGCAGCGAAGTAGGAGCGCAGGAACGACATCGGATGCGCCTTCAGCGACAAGCGCTGGGTCTGATAGTCGATCATCACCTGTTCGGACAGATGCATGGCGGGCAGGGTGACCGACGCTTCGTCTGCTTCCTCCTTGGCATCGGCATGGGCGAACAGGGGTAGTGGGGCGGCGGCCTTAATGGCCGAGACTTCCCACAGCGCTTGGCGTCGGTCGAGACCCAGCGAGCCGAACGCGTCGGCCGCCGCCAGCCGTTCTAAGCCGGCCACCGGAACACCGGCGCGGCGCCACAGGGTTGGCAGATCCGGATACGCCGTATCGCGCGCCTCCTCGATTTGTCGGCCGATCTCCTCGGACAGGCCGTCAACCTCGCGCAGACCTAGCCGCACCGCGCAGCGCTTGCCATCAGTCGGCTCCAGCGTGCAGTCCCAATCGCTGTGATTGATATCGACGGGCCGTACCTCGACCCCATGCTCGCGCGCGTCGCGCACCAGTTGGGCGGGCGCGTAGAACCCCATGGGCTGGGAATTCAAAATGCCGCAGGCGAAGACCTCCGGGTAATGGCATTTCAGCCAGGAGGAGACATAGACCAGCAAGGCGAAGCTGGCGGCATGGGATTCCGGGAAGCCATACTCGCCGAACCCCTTGATTTGGCTAAAGCAACGGGCCGCGAAGTCTGGGTCGTAGCCGCGCTCGATCATGCGGCCGACCATCTTTTCTTCAAGTTGTTCGATGGTGCCGCGCCGCCGGAAAGTGGCCATGGCATAGCGCAAATCGTTGGCTTCCTCGGCATCGAACTTGGCTGCTTCGATGGCAATGCGCATGGCTTGTTCCTGAAAGATCGGCACGCCCAGTGTTTTTTCCAGGATGCGTCTCAGTTCGTCAGATTTTCCATGTTCCGGGCTTGGTGAGGGATACTCAACCGGCTCCAACTCATCCCGCCGGCGCAGATAGGGGTGCACCATGTCGCCCTGGATCGGGCCAGGACGGACAATCGCGACCTCAATGACCAGATCATAGAAGTCCTTCGGCTTCAGGCGCGGCAGCATGTTCATCTGCGCCCGGCTTTCGACCTGGAACACGCCGATGGAATCGCCTTGTTGCAGCATGTCGTAAGTGGCCTTGTCCGTCATCGGGTGAAAGCCGGCTAAGGTGTAATTGAAGCCATAATGCTGCCGCGCGAGGGCGAAGCATCTGGCCAGGCAGGTGAGCATGCCCAGAGACAACACATCGACCTTCAGAATGTTCAGCGCATCCAAATCATCCTTGTCCCATTCGACAAAGGTGCGGTCGTCCATGGCCGCATTGCCAATCGGCACGACCTCGCAGAGCGGGTCCTGGGTCAGAACGAAGCCGCCGACATGCTGGGATAGGTGGCGCGGAAAACCGATCAGTTCGGTCGTCAGTTCCAAGGTCCGGCGCAGAACCGGATCGGTTGGATCCAACCCAGCCTCGCGCACATGTGCGTCCGGCATGTCCGCCTCCGACCAACCCCAGACCATGCCGGCAAGGGCACCGGTGACATCGTCGGTCAGGCCCATCGCCTTGCCGACCTCGCGTACCGCGCTGCGCGACCGATAGGAGATCACTGTGGCAGCGATGCCGGCCCGCTCGCGGCCATAGCGGCGATAGATGTACTGCATCACCTCCTCGCGCCGCTCATGCTCGAAATCCACATCGATGTCCGGCGGCTCGTCCCGCGCATCGGAGATGAACCGTTCGAACAGCAGGTCGATTTCGATCGGGTTGACCTCGGTGATCCAAAGGCAAAAGCAGACCGACGAGTTGGCCGCCGATCCACGCCCTTGGCACAAAATGCCCTGATCGCGCGCCCAACGGACGATGTCGTGCACGGTCAGGAAATAAGGCGCGTAATCCCGCTGTTTGATGATCGCCAGTTCCTTGACCAGCGTCTCACGTACCTTGCGTGGAATGCCGTCGGGGAAGCGGCGTTCCGCGCCTGCCCATGTCAAATCCTCCAGATGTCCTTGCGGGGTCTTGTCGGGCGGTACCGGCTCGTCGGGATAGTTGTAGCTGAGGTCGTCCAGGCTGAACCGGCAGGCATCGGCGATCTCGACCGTGCGGTCCAGGGCCTGCTCATGGCCGGCGAACAGACGCGCCATCTCATCCGCCGGTTTCAAATGTCGCTCGGCATTGGCATGCAAGCGCCTGCCGGCCTCATGGATGGTGCAATGTTCGCGAATGCAGGTCAGCACATCTTGCAAGGGGCGGCGGGCCGGATGGTGGTAGTGGACATCGCCTGTGGCGACCATCGGTATGCCGGCTTTCTCGGCGATGACGGCCAGCCGGTTGATCCGGGCCTTGTCGTCACCGCGATAAAGCGTGTGCGCGGCCAGATAGCAGGGCGCGTCGAGTTGACCCGCGATTTCCGTTACCTCGACGCTGAAGTCATCGTCTTCCCAAGTTTCGGGTGGGATCAGAATGAAGATCTGACCTTTGGCATGGGCGTAGACGTCGGAGAGGTCGAGATCGCACTCGCCTTTCTCCGCCCGCCTTTTTCCCAGGGTTAGCAGACGGCTGAGCCGGCCATAGGCGGCCCGGTCGGTCGGCAGGCACAGTAGGCTGGGCCCGTCCCGCAGATCCAGTCGGCAGCCGGGGATGAGGCGAACATTGGCCCGTTTGGCGGCGGTATGCGCGCGCACCACGCCGGCCAATGTGTTGCGGTCGGTCACGGCAATTGCCTTGAGACCCAGTGCGGCCGCCGCCAGCATCAGTTCGTCCGGGTGCGAGCCGCCGCGCAGGAACGAGAAATTGCTGGTGACCTGAAGTTCGGTGTAGTCGGTCACAGGTCACCCGAACACGCCGTGCAGGAACCAGGCCGGTGCGCCGCTTTGCTCCTCGTCCTGATAGAGACCCTCTCGATAAAGCCAGTAGCGCCGCCCTTCGCGGTCCTCGACCCGGTAATAGTCTCGCACCCGCTCTTGTATCGGCTGGCCGATCTGGCGCCACCATTCCGGCTCGATCCGTTCCGGCCCGTCGGCGCGCAGCACCCGTCGGGCAACCCTGCGCCAGGTGAATTGCATCGGGGGGCTTTCGGGGATCTCGGCGATCACTTCGATGGGTTCTGGCCGGTCTAACAAGCGCAGCGGCCGGGGTCTGGACGGATCGGCCCATGCGGCGCCGGTTCGGGTCGCGGCTACATGACGCTGGGCGCGTTCCGGGATGTGGCTTTCATATGGTTGCAGACGTTGGATACGCGGTTCGCCCAGCCGATTTGCCAGCCGATCGACTAATTGGTCGACGGCGTCGTCCGAGCCACTCTGGTTGCCCACATGCAAGGCGATCTGGCATGGCAGCAGCGGCTCGACTAAGTCGGCCGTCAGCAAGGCGGTTTCGACACCGAAGCCCAGATCGATCGTCTCCAGCCTTTCCTGGAACAGCCGCTTCATATGGCGTGGATCGCGGGCCGGCCGTCCCATGGCGATGGCGATGCGGGCGATCTCGCCATCGACCCGATAGGCGTGCAGGGTCAGCGATCGGGCGCCTTTCTGCGCCTCGGTCAGATCGTGGCACAGGCTGTCCAACAGCCGGTCCAGTACCGCCTCCATGCCCTCTGCCGTCAGCAAGGGTTCGGCCAGGGCCATTCGGGTGCTGTAGGCGGGTACGGGATGCAGCGGGCTGAGCGGCTCGTCGCGCCGTCCGATCGCCTGGTCGATGCGGGTTAGCACGGCCTCGCCTTCGTCGGGCGAGCGGAACCGGCGCTCCAAAGTGGAGCGTGGCAGATCGAGCAGCGGACCGATGGTCTTCAAGCCCAGTCGCTTTAGCAACAGCGCACTGTCCGGGTCCAACCGCAGCGCGTCCACCGGCAAGGGCGCTAGCGCCAGGTCCTGTTCGCCCGGCTCGGCGATGGTGTCGCCACCAAAGCGGGCGATGGCCCAGGCGGTGCCGGCGGTGTCGGCCAAGCCCGGATGGGCGGTGAAGCCCAGCCCTCGCAGTCGGTGGACTAGATCGTCAACCAAGCCAGTCTCGCCACCGAACAGATGGGCGCAGCCGGTGATGTCCAGCCATAACCCGTCGACACCGTCCGTGTTGGTCCAGGGCGTATAGCGGCTGCACCAATCGGCCAGCGCTTTTAAGGCCTTCGCATCTTCCTCTGGATTGGCCTGGTGGACCGTTATATCGGGGATCAAGGCGCGGGCATCGGTTAGCGCTTGGCCGACCGCCAACCCTTGTTCCGCCGCCGACCTGTTCAGCGCATAAAGGCGCAGGACGCCGCGATCGGGCTGGATCAGGGCGAAGGGCGCCCGGTCAGCTTGTTCAGCCGGCCTGACGGAGGTTTGACCCGCCCCAGGACCGGATCGGCGCCGGCTGCGGCGCAGCCGTTCGATCGGCCAGTGGGGTAGCCAGACGGAAATCACCCGTCGCATTGTTCCATTCCACATGCCAGGACCCTGGCCGGCCGCCTCGGCAACGGGTCAGTTCTAAAAACCAATGGGGCTGTCCGGGCGCTCGCGTATCCCATTCCTCCGCCACGCCCGGCTGGGCAGCCACGCGCCAGCGGGTGCGGGCGGCGCTGGTGGTCGTGTCGCGGTGATGACGCAGCAGCAGGGCAGGGGTCGCACTGTCCGCACAGGCCAGCGATAGGCGGCGGCTGGCGGTGAAATCCGCCGTGGCGACCTCGCCGATAACCGCGGAAAGCGTGGCGGCCCGCAGCCCTTCCTCCATTGCCCACAGCACCTCTTTGTCGCGGCCGACTTGCACCAGGATCAGGCGATCGGGATCAATGCCCAGCGCAGCCAGACCAGGCCCGTAAAGGGCGCCGAATTCCCGCGCCATATAGGTGTGCTCACACCACAGGACCGACCCCCTCGATGTGGCTTGCAAGCGGTGCAATAGGGCCAGACAGAAGCCCATGGCGGCCGGTCCGTCGCCATAGGTATCGGGGGCGATGTCATGCAGGCCAGAAGAGGCTAAACGACCGTCCGGCAAGGCTGTGTCGATGGCTTGAACGCCAAAGCGCCAGTTTAAGGCGTTGGGTTCTTGCGCCGGAGTCGATTGATTGGCCGGACGATTCGGACCGTCATCATAGCGTGGCGCGCGCCCCTCGATGGCGGCGATCCTGTGGCGCAAATCGCTCAACACCGCTTGCTGCAAGGATGACGCGGAGGGTGAGGCGCGTGAATGGATGGGCTGCGTGCCGATGCAGAGATTCATCATCCGTCCTCATGGGGAAAGCGCAGCGTAGGCTGGCTGGGTACCGTCGTCTCGCGGTATCCGCCTGGTGGGTCGGATATGGCGCGATTGGCCTGTCGGGCAGAGCGATAATAGCGGGCACGAAGAACAGGATGGTGCCTTCGGACGGCAATGGGTTTGTCCGAGCTGTTTCATCAACCGGTGATGATCGGAAATATCCTCCGCCGTCCAGATTGCTGGCATTTGACCATCCAACTCAGCGGCGATCTTTTCGTCACTTCCTTGGGGCGGGGTCAGTCCCAGCCGTTTGGCCACCCGCTGGTGCTGGGTATCGACTACCAGTGCGCGCCGTTCCAGGGTGCTGGAATTGAGTACCGAGGCACTCGTCTTCGGGCCGACACTGGGGATGTCCTTCAACCAAGCCCGGGCCGCATCGGTGGGCAGTTCCTCCAGAAAATCGAGTGTTAAGCGGCCACGCCGAGCCGTGATGGCTCTTAGCGCCGCCGGCAGGGTCACCGCCTTTTTTTCAGGAAACGCCACCTTTGTGATGATCGGTTCGAGATCGTCGGACGCAGCATATTGCAGCCGATCCCAGCCCTTGAAGGCGAGCAACAGGTTTTCAAAAGCAACCTGGGCGACCTCATCACGGGTGCGAACATTCACCAGGCCCAAGACAAGCTGGCTGAGCGGGTCGAGCCGCAAAGCCGGAAACGGTGTGCCAAAGGCAGCCAACAATCGGCGATGAATGGTGACAACCGGTGCCGCCGGCTCGATGGAGAGGGTGTATTGCATGGAGCAAAGATAAGAACAAAACATGAACAAACGCAAGGGAAATGAATCGCTTAACGCCCCTTTCACGTCGAGCATGTCTAACCCAAGCGGTATTCTCGCGATCGGTCCGGGAGATCAGAATGGCTTATTCCTGGCCGGTGGCAGCGCTCAATTTCTTCAACCGATAGAGCAATCATCGATGCAGTTCGCAAAGCCTCTTCTGGCATCCATCGGCTTGTGCCTGTTCACCGGCCACGCCTTTACCCAGCAAGCCGACACCCCCTATCCCGCCGCTGAGATCGTCGTCAACCAATCGGGCGGTCAAACCTACCACCACATCACGCTCGAATTCACCAATGCAGATCTCGCGTTGGATACCGAACTGATGTCAAGGGATCTTGCCTACACACTCGCCGATGGCGGCCAGTTCGAGATCTATGTAAGTCCCGAAATTTTTCCGATCGAGACGCCGAGTTGCGGCAACGGCGTGATCGTCCGCATGCCCTGGACCAATCCCGACCTGCCTGACGCCGAAAACGCCGTTGCCGAAAAGGCGGCCCTACTCGACGAATTCAACGCCCTGCGAGCAGGGCAAGCAGAGACGGTATTATCGACGGTCGAACTCGATCCCTATCTCGCCCTTGACGATGCGGGAAATCCGCAAGCATTGATCCAGTGCAATGTCTTTTTCCGCCAAGCGTCGGGGCGGTACATCCCGCATAACGGTCCCCTAACCGCGAACTGAACCACCTCGCCGGCACGAAACGTCTTGCGCTTCGCGGCCCCATTTCCCATTTTTGGCTATCCGCAGACCAGGAGGCACCGATGAGAAAGATGACGATTCCGACTTTCGCCTCGTCCCGTCGTCATCCGGTGTCTCACCATGTCTGCCCTTCTTCTCGCCGAAAATCTCAGCCACCAAACACCTGACGGCCGCTCGCTCTTTACCGACCTTTCGCTCTCTTTCGGCACCGAACGCACCGGTCTGATCGGCCGCAACGGCGTTGGCAAAACCACCCTGCTGAAGCTGCTGCTGGGTGAACTCCAGCCACAATCCGGCATTGTCCGGCGCCAGGGCCGCCTAGGCATGTTGCGTCAGGAGGTCCTCGATCGGGCCGATGCTACGGCTGCCGACCAGCTCGGCATTGCCGACGGCCTGGCCGTGCTCGACCGCATCGCCGCAGGCAACGCAAGCGAAGACGATCTGGCGGCCGCCGACTGGACCTTGGAGAGTCGCATGGAGGAGGCGCTGAACACCACCGGCCTTAACGGCCTCGATCCCAACCAACCAATAAGCGCACTTAGCGGCGGCGAGGTCACGCGCCTGTCTCTTGCCGCCCTGCTGCTCGACGCCCCGGACATGCTGGTGCTGGACGAGCCGACGAACAATCTCGATACCGAAGCACGGCACCTGGTCGCTCAGATTCTCGGGCGATGGCAAGGCGGCGCTCTGGTCGTCAGCCATGACCGCGCCCTACTGCGTGGGATGGATCGGATCGTCGAGCTTTCATCGCTTGGCGCCCGTATCTATGGCGGCAACTGGGATGTCTACAAGGCACGCAAGGATCATGAGCGCGATGTGGCCGGACGTGAGCTGATCAACGCCGAGCGGGCCGCAAAGCAACTCGACCGCTCACTACAGCAGGCCAAGGAGCGTAAGCAAAAGCGCGATGCCAGCGGCAAACGCGGCCGGGCCAGCCGCAGCCACGGCAAAACCCTCTACGACAGCCGCAAAGAGCGCAGCGAGAGCAGCCATGGTCGGCAGCGAATCGTGACGGATCGGTTGCGCAAGGAAGCTGCGGAGACATTGGCCGAGAAACGCCAAGCCGTCGAACGATTGAGAAATCTGCGGATCGCACTGCCCTCGGCCGAACTCCCCGCAGGCAAGACCGTTCTGGCCTTCGACCAGGTCGCGTGGTCCACGCCGGACGGCCGCCCTGTCTTGTCAGGCCTGTCGTTTACTCTCACCGGTCCAGAACGTGTCGCGGTTACAGGGCGAAACGGCGCCGGCAAGACCACGCTGATCCGGCTGGCGATCGGGGATCTCGAGCCAGACACGGGGTCGATCCGGCGGCTGGAGGGGCGATTTGCGATGCTCGATCAAAAGGCGGCCCTTCTGGATCCGCACGAAACCATCGCGCAAAACTTCAGGCGCCTGCATCCCGCGGTTGGCGAGAACACTTGCCGGGCTGTGCTCGCCCGCTTTCTGTTTCGGGCCGAGGCGGCTGAGCCACCTGTCGGTCAGCTCAGCGGCGGTGAAACCTTACGAGCAGCGCTGACCTGCACGCTTGGCGGCCCGACCCCGCCACGGCTGCTAATCCTAGACGAGCCGACCAACCATCTAGATCTTGAGTCCATCGCGGCGATTGAAGCCGCATTGATCGACTATGACGGCGCGCTGCTCGTGGTCAGCCACGACCGGGATTTTCTTGAAGCGATTGGGATCGAGCGTGTCGTAGAGCTTTAGGCAAGCAAACCGCGCAAGCCATCAATGCTGGTCTTGTGCACATTCTCGCCGAATCATCGCACCACATCTTCGCGATCCCAATCTCGCAGGGCCGCAATGGCGCGTCTTAACTGGGGCTCCCACAACCATCGCATGTTGGTGAGCGTTGAGTCGTTAGTGCCCCATTCGACAGCGACAAGAACCGCGTGACAGAGACAGGCACGCCAGTCGCCAATAAGTGCGTCCCAATCGTAGTCGATGATGCCGCCCTCGATGATCGCAGCATGATAACCTTTCAGCAGAGCGCCCTGGTGTTCACGCCGCGCGTTAACTGACCAATAAGGCACGCTTGCGAGAACGAGATCAGACGCGCCAAGCCAAAGGCGAAGTGACCAGGCGAAGGGTTGGCGGTCGATCAGGTAGAGCGCTGGTGCGCCGCTCCCATCCCTCAATGAGCGCTGCGTTAGAACGTTCGTCGGGTTCGGGTCGCCGTGGACCAACGTTAAGCTCGAGCCTTCCAGTGCCTGGATGCGTAGCTGCTCGACATCATCCTCGAGTACGCGGACCAGCCTGCTGCGATCGCTGACATCGAGCGTGTCGCCAAGGGTGTCCAACACCGGTGAAAGTCCGCGCGAGACATGGGCGAGGCATCGGTCGAGGTCTGCACCGAGATCATGTCGGCCCTCCGGATCGGCATTAGGGCCCCACCTATGAGCATGAAGCCGCCCGATCGATCTGCCGAGCAAGGCGGCATGCTGTCCTGTCGGTTCAATCAGCTTGTTATCGGTGAAGCCGGTCGTGAGATCGGCGAGCAGTAGCGCGTAGCCGGCGCCTAGGCTGTTGGCCATGGCCACATCGCGCGGCCCCGCTGCCGCGTAGCATCGTATGATCGGTGCGCCGGAGAGCCCTTCGTAGTCGCGCGTGTAGTAAGCGATCTCGGATGCCCCGAGAAAATCGTGCCCCGGTGGACAGAGCTTCAGAAACAGAGTTGACGGTAACTGCCTGTGAGCCGCCGGTCCAGCAAGGTGGAGTTGAGCAACGGAGCTGTTCTCAGCAGAAAGAGGCTCGATCCGCAGCCCAGTGATCGGACTTGTCTCATACCTCTCGCTTCGCAAGGCATTCACCACCCAGTCGACCCCAATCTCGTCAAGGCTTTGCGGTAAATCTGCTGGCAATATCGTCTCCGAAGGTTCGATCGGCTGGCTAAAGGCGGTCTTCTCCCAAAGCCCCCTTCAACAGCTTTAGCAGGCTGTCGATGGATTGCTCCATGGCCTCGGCGCTCCCGTCACTACGGGCGAGGATCATCGAGCCCTGGATCGTTGCGAGACACAGGGTCGCCAGCGCTTGCGCATCCCAGGGTGAGTCCTTGACGGTCGACAGCCGGCTTTCGAAGAACGCGATCAGGGAGGCGCGTTGGATGTTGTAAGTGGCTGAGATCGGCGTGCGCAGTGCTTCATGATCTTCTGGCCTGGCATAGGCAAGGGTTCCGACGGGGCAGCCACGTGCGAAATCACAGCCGGCCATGGCCGTTACGTGGACACGCAGCCAGGCCTCCACCCCCTCCCAAGAGTCGATCGGGATCGCGAGCGGGCTGCCTTTTGCCCCGTCTCTCAGTCGTTCGGCGACGGCGAGCACCAGATCGTCCTTTGAGCGAAAGTAGTGGTACATCTGGCTCTTGCCCGTGCCCGAGGCCGCGAGGACATCGTCGACGCTGACCGCATGGATGCCGTCCCGATGAAACAGATCGGCGGCGGCCTCAATGATGCGGTTACGCGTGTCCTCGCCTTGTTGCCGTCTTGCCATTCACTCATCGGGCTTGTGCTTTGAGAATCAGTCCAGATTAGAAGAACGGCTTGTCGTACTCAAAGGCATAGGTTTGGCCGCCCGTCGGGTCGATCATGCCTGCCATCTTGCCGATACCCGGCAGTTCGGTCACAGGCACCACCACTGTTCCACCGGCGGCGGCCACACTGTCGGCCATGGCCTTAACGTCCTTGACCGACACAAAGGTCAGCCAACGGGTTTCCTCGGGCTCGCCTGGCATCGGCGCGCGAATGCCTCCGACACCGTGTCCGTTGATTGTAATCACCCGGTAAAGACCGCCATTCATGTCGAAGCTGTGATACTGCCAGCCGAAAACCTTGGCGTAGTAGTCGGCGGCTGCTTCGGGGTCTTTGGTCGCCAATTCCGACCAGCCAAACGCGCCATGACGATTGCGGATATCGGTTTCCGCTTCGAGCTTGAACGTATCGGGCGATCGATCGATCGGGAAAGGACCGGCGTCTTGACCGGTAGTGGTCGCTTGATCTGTAGACATGACAGGATCCCCATTGCTGTACTGTTCAGTACAAAATGTACTAAATAGTACAGATCCAATCAAGCATTATGTAACGCCGTTAGAAGCCGCTGGTGGCTAGGTCAGAAAATCGATGATCCAGGCGGTCTGCAGTGCATTGTTCAGGGCCGGCGCATGACCGCAGTTGGGGTCAACCCGTAACACAGCCTTCGGCCCACGCTTTGTCATCTCCTCTGCCAGGTCCTGCAACAGCAGATCCGACTGGCCGCCGCGCAGCAGCAGGGTCGGGACCTCGATGGCGTCATACGCAACCCAAAGCGCGTAGTCGTCATGCGCTAGCTTGAATTGATCGGTGATGCGAGGATCGTAATGCGGCGTTACCCGCCCGTCCCCGCGCCGCCTGGCTGAGGTCAGCGTCATGTCGCGCCACTGCTCGTCCGAGACCGGGCCGAACGGTGCGTAGATCGAGCGGAAATATTTCTCCAATTCG
>JBCCER010000029.1:0-32276 GCA_039030175.1 Pseudomonadota bacterium | reverse complement strand
TCTATAACGCGATGCGGGATGACCCAACGGCCGATTGGCAACCTCGGGTCAAGATCTTCGCAGGTAAGGCGGCACCGGGCTATGCGTTGGCAAAGCTGTTCATCAAGCTGGCCAACGACATTGCCAGCACGGTTAACAATGACCCGGTAACCGGGGATCTTCTGAAGGTGGTCTTCCTTCCGAACTACAACGTTACGCTGGCTGAGCGGATCATTCCGGCCACTGATCTGTCGGAGCAAATTTCGACCGCCGGCAAGGAGGCGTCGGGCACCGGCAATATGAAGCTCGCCCTCAATGGCGCCCTAACGATCGGAACGCTGGACGGCGCGAATGTCGAGATTCGTGACCGTGTCGGGGCGGACAACATCTTCATCTTCGGCAAGACCGCCGTTGAAATCGCTGAACTGCGAGACAGCGGCACCTTCGATCCGGCTGCGATCATCGCAGGCGATGCTCAGCTAAAGCGTGTGGTGGAGATGATTGCAAATGGTGCTTTCTCGCCAGAGGAGCCAGATCGGTTCAGGCCCGTGACTGACAATCTGATGCACCACGATCCGTTCTTCGTCACTGCTGATTTCGCCAGCTATGTCGCCGCTCAGGAGGCGTCTGACGATCTTTATCGCGATCGTGACGCGTGGGTAACCAAGGCGGTATTGAATACCGCGCGCGTCGGCTGGTTTTCATCGGATCGGACGGTTCGTGAGTATGCTGACGAGATATGGCAGGCCTTGCCGCCGATGGCCAATGCGGCCGAGTGACCGGCGCTGCTCGCTTTCTGATCGTCTATCGGCTGCCGTCACTTAAGTCTGAAAGTGCGCGTCGTCCCTGCAATTCACCGTCGTAGGGCAGCGATGTCCTGTGGAATCCGAGAATAACGCCGACAACCATCAAGATCGCGATACCGAGTGTGGGCAGAGGCGAGGCGACCCCAGCAGCAACGGCAATCGCAAGGGCAACCAGCGCACTCTTAACGGCGGCGACAATACCGACCACGCGATCGTGCGTCCATCCAGCCCGAACGGGCTGTTGATAGGCATGCTGGCAATGGGCTTGCCAAACCCGCTCGCCGCGCATGAGACGGCTTGCCAATGTGGTGCTGGCGTCGGTCAGGTGGAACAAGGACAACAACACCGCTTCAACCCATTGGCCGTCGTAAGCGAGGCTCAATAGTATCCAGCCAAGGAGAAATCCGAACGGGATACTGCCGACATCGCCCATGAACAGCCGGGCCGGATGCCAGTTCCAAATCATGAATCCGCAGGCGATGCCGACCAATACCAGTCCGGAATCGACCATCGAGCCCGCCATATACGGTGCAGCAACGCCGCCGGAAACTGCTGCAATGACCGCCACCCCGGCGCCTACAGACAGAATCTCTACAGCAGACAGGCCATCCAACCCATCCATAAAGTTGAACAGATTGACATACCAAAGCCACGCAAGGCCGATGACGAGACGTTCAATCTCGATTGGAATGCCTGAAAACAGCCTTTGATCGGCCGGGAGCAGCGCTAAGACCAGAAATACGGCCATTGCTTGGCACACCAAACGTGGCCAAGGGGACAGCGAGCGAACATCGTCAATTCCCGAAACGACCATCAGTCCGACAGCGCCGATGATCAGAGGCCATGAAATTGACTCCCCGCCAGCCATCTGGGCGACGGCGAATCCCACCAAGGCAACGGGCACCATAACCCAGCCACCCCCGCGCGGCGTCGGATGCCGGTGGCTTCTGCGCCAGTTTGGCATATCGATGACCGAGCAGCGCTGCAACAAGGCACGCAGCGGCCCCAGGCCAAGTGCGGTCAGCATCATGGCGGCGAAACCAAGCCAAAGCCCCCAGGTCGTCAAGGCGCCAACCCGAGACGTCGGTAATCTTCAAGGATCATGCGGGAAACCTGATCACTCGTGAACTTACTAGACACCAATTGACGCGATGCCAGGCCAAAACGCAAGCGTTTCCGACGGTCGGCAATCAAAACTTGCATCGCGTTTGCCAATGCCGACTCGTCGTTGGGTTCGACCAACAGTCCTGTCTTTCCGTCGACAACAATGTCTCGGCAACCAGGCGTATTTGTGGCGATCGAAGGGCGGCAACATGCCGATGCCTCCATAAGGCTAACCGGAACGCCTTCCCCCCCATGGGACGCCAAGACCGCGATATCGGCTTCTTTCCAGATCTCCCGAACGTCATCGATATGGCCGCGCCACTCAATACCTGGCAGGGACCCCCATCTTTCGAGGTCGGCTTGGGTGAAGCTGCTCGGATTTGCCGGGTCGGGTTTGCCTACCAGCAGAAGGCGGCACGCCGCTCCATCGGTCTGGACACGCCGCGTTGCATTGACGATGAGGTCAATGCCCTTGATTTTCAACATGCGGGCGACGACGGCCAGTGTGACAACGGGACCCTCTGGCGGAGGCAAGGCCGGAAATCGTTCCAAATCAAGGCCGGAACCAGGCAGAACGGTTGCCATGGTCGGGTCGATCCAGCCGCTGGCCTCCAATCGCCGGCGATCGTCATCGTTGAGGGTCTCAACGCGACTGCCCATTCTGTTCAGGCCAAAGGCAAAAAACGGCTTTAGTACTGTTCGCAACACTCGGACGGCCGGCCGGTCGGTCGCGAACAGATAGCCGAGGCCGGCGAACAGGTTGACGGATGCCGGAACGTCCGCGAGCCGCGCCGCATGACTGCCGAGCGCGATTGATTTCATTCCGATGTGATGGACAAGGTCCGGCGCCAATTGTCGATAGAGTCCGGTCAGACGCTTCAAACGCCGCCACTCTGTCACCGGATTACGGCGGCCGCGGCCGAGATCGAAATCTACCAATGTGAGGCCGGCCTGATTGATCACGTGTGCATGCCGGTCGACCTTGGTCACGATCGTGACGTCAAAGCCGGCGTCTCGGACTGCCCGCGCTACCGGTAGCCAGTGGAGGCAGAAATACCAGTCTTCGGTGACGAGAAAGACGATACGTCGCCCCGACTTCAACGGCGCTGTCCCCTTAGGGCGCGGTCCAGGCCGCAGGCTCGCAGGACCAGTGTGACAAGGTGTTCGGTAGCGTGGTCCATATCTTGGTCATCGAGAGTGGGCTTGTTCAGCACCGCGGCCACTTGCACATCAAAGTCCGCATAGGTTTGCGTCATCGCCCAAAGGCTGAAGAACAGATGGGTAGGGTCGATGGGTGCCATCTTACCTTCTTCTATCCATCCGTTGATGACTGCGGTTTTTTCTCTGACCCGATCGCGCAGCCGGGTTTGCAGGTAGAGCGCGACCCATTGGGCACCGTGGATGATTTCGTTGGCGAACACTTTGGACGCCATAGGGCGATGACGAGTAAACGCCATCTTGTCCCGGACATAAGCCGTGAACGCCTTGGCCGGGTCGCGATCCGTCTGGAAATGGTCGAACGCGTCGACCCAGCCGTCGAGAACGCGATTGAGCAGGGCGGTATAGAGGCCTTCCTTGGTGCCGAAATAGTAGTGAAGATTGGCTTTTGGCAGTTCTGCCGCTACCGCAATGGCTTGCATGGTCGTGCCGCTAAAGCCAGCCTCTGCAAATACGGCTTCGGCTGCCTTCAAAATGCGATCTTCGTTGAGTTGGCGGGTGCGACCGCCATTGCCGCCGGTTTCGCTGGCTTCAACATCTGCGCTGTTCGCAATGGAAGGGGCGCCTTGCTCCGCAGCTTGCCGGCCCTTAGGCATGGGTCTGGTATCCATGGTTATTCGACCATACGAATTTTTTTGACCATTTGGTCAAGTTTTCGATAGCTGACCTATCAACAGTGGTCGGCCGGCGGCTGGAAAGTACGGCGGATTCCGGGGGAGTGGCGGCGAAACATGGTTGCAGGCTCGGACATAGCATCAGGGCGGCTTGATCAGAAGACTCTAGCGCGGAATTTTGGTAATGCGCATCCGCCTCTCGACTAGCAGCAGTCGCTGATCGAGGCCAGCCGGTGCTATTTCTGTTATGATGCGCCCTGTATTGAGGCCTGTCCGACCTCGATCGATATTCCCAGCTTCATCAAATCGATCGCGACCGAGAATACCAAAGGCGCGGCCACGACCATTCTCCAATCCAACATCGTGGGGGGTATGTGCGCGCGTGTCTGACCGGTGGAGGAGCTGTGCGAGGAAACCTGCGTTCGCAACACGACCGAAGACAAACCGGTGACCATCGGTTTGCTGCAGCGCTTTGCAACCGACCATCTGTTCCAGTCGGGCGATCAGCCGTTTCAGCGAGCTGCGTCCACCGGAAAACGCCTTGCGGTCGTCGGGGCCGGACCAGCGGGCATGGCGTGCGCGCACGCTTAGGCTATCAAGGGCCACGATGTTGTGGTTTTTGAGGCCCGCGAGAAGGGCGGCGGCTTCAATGAGTACGGAATTGCGGCCTACAAGGTGCCAGACGACTTTGCCCAGAAGGAACTGGCCTTCATTCTGTCGATCGGCCGGATCGAACTTCGAACCGGCCATGCGCTTGGTCAGGATATTCACCTCACTGACTTGCGCCGAGAGTGCGACGCTGTCTTCTTAGGGCTTGGGCACACAGGGGCGAAGTCGCTAGCATTGGAGGAAGCCCCATTGATCGGGGTCGAAAATGCCGTCGACTACATCGCCAATCTGCGCCAAGCCGGCGACCTCACAAACCATCCGGTGGGGCGGCGTGTCGTGGTGATCGGCGCTGGCAATACGGCTATTGACGTGGCCACTCAGTCCAAGCGGCTGGGAGCGGAAGATGTAACGATCGTCTATCGCCGTGGTCCGGATCACATGTCGGCGACATGGAAAGAGCAAGAATGAGCCCAGACCAATGGCGTGACCATTAAACATTGGGCGCAGCCGCGCAGCTTGCGCGCCTGGTCAGCCAATGGATCGCAGCCCGCGGTTCGGGAAATCGAGTTCGAATACACCCAGCTTGATAATCAGGGGTGGCTCATGGGCACCGGCGATCACTTCACGCTACTCGCCGATCATGTTTTCAAGGCAGTTGGCCAAACGTTCGTGAATGACGGCTTGACGGCTCATCTGTTGGAGCACGACGGCGATCTGATCGCGGTCAATGAAGACCATCAGACCTCGCTACCGGATGTATTTGCCGGTGGGGATTGTGTGCCCGGCCAATTCTTGACCGTGGCGGCCGTCGAAGGTGGCAAAATCGCGGCGGAGTAGCCAGTATTTTTAGCCAGATGCCCTTGGCGAGAAGGAATTCTCGCCGAGGGAGATGATCTATTTGCCAGTTTGTTGCAACAGCGCTTGCGTCTGCTGGAGCAGGCTTGCGACTAAGCGGTAGCTGCCATCGGTGTAGCGGCGGACCCAAAACCTGTCGAGGAAATCATCCATCGACAGGACAGCCGCGTAAGACGTCTGGTCGCCGATCCTGACGTTGAAGTAAAACACATTCTCGAAGCAGGGGTCGCCGTCACGGGGCAACCCGAACTGTTGGATGGCATCAAAATTCTCGAAGGGATCATCGAGCTGCCGCTGCAATGCCGGCAGCAAATCGCCCAGTTCCTCCAGCCGATCAATCGTAGGCTGATACCGACCAAGCAGTGCGGAAAGCGCCGCCTGAGCAAGCTCCCGCTGGTGGCCTGAAAGCCGCTCAACCACAAGCTGGATCAATCCATTCAGCTGTGCCTGATCAATCCGCTTAAGCAGATCGATCGCACCGATCGTCGGATCTTGGCCAAAGTCGTATGCAACTGGATAGCCAGGACGTGAGGTTGAAAAGTCGCCGCGAAAGGCGTTCTCGGCGTAGGAGTAGTAGACAATTGAGAGCGCCACTGCCTCGGCCAGCGTCATGAATGCGGGGCTCGTGCTACAGCGCAGATCAAGGTCGCCGACGCCAAAAAAGGTGATCGGCGTGCCGTTGTTCGACGGATCGGGTCGCACCCATTCCTGGTCCAACAGGCTGAGCGGGTGATCGACATAGTCCGGGACTGGCTGGCCCGCTGCGTTGGACGAAAGCGCGACAGAGAAAAGGGCCGCCGCCGTCCAATGACGCCATTTCGGGAACATTCAATTCTCCTGGATGCGTCGCTGGGTCTGGAGGACGGTCAGAATTTCGCCTCGGCGACCTTCTTGATCAGGAAATCGCGGAACACCGATATACGCATGGAATGGCGAAGTTCCTCAGCATAGACGAAGTACGCTTCCGCTTTGGGGCCGCTGACATCCGGCAGAACCCGAACGATGTTCAGATTCTCGTCGATCATATAGTCGGGCAGGGCGGCTAGACCCAGGCCGCTACGCACCGCGCGATAGATCGCGTACTGATTGTTGACCTCGAGGATTACGTTGCGCTCGCCAGGCTCCGGATCGCCGACGGCCGTGATCCAATTGATGTCGTGGATCGGCGGCCTGGTATCGTGGCCGTAAACGATCAAATCGTGGTTTTTGAGATCATCGACAGTCTGCGGAATGCCGCGCCGCTTCAGATAATCCACCGAGCCATAGATATGGAACCGCACGGTCATCAGATGCCGTTGGATCAGGTCCGGCTGCCGCGGTTCAGTCATCCGCACCGCCACGTCGGCCTCGCGCATTCCAAGATCAAGCTCGTTATCGTCGATCAGCAGCGAGAGCTGAATGTCTGGGTAGAGGTTTAGGAACTCGCGCGCTCTCGGCGTCAACCATGTGGACCCGAAAGCCACAGTAGTAGTGACCCGCAGCTTGCCGGCTGCCTGCTTCTTGCTTTCAAGAAGCTGTGCCTCAGTGATCGACAGTTTGGCGAAAACCTCGTGGGCGGTCTTGTAGAGAAGTTCGCCTTGCTCGGTGAGAATTAGACCGCGCGCGTGGCGGTGGAACAGCGGCACGTTGAGGCTTTCCTCCAGCGCGCTGATCTGGCGGCTGACGGCCGACTGGCTGAGATTCAGTCTTTCGCCGGCATGGGTGAAGCTGCCCGCTTCGGCCACGGCGTGAAACACCCGTAGCTTGTCCCAATCCATGCGTCCCCGTGCAACCACTCTGTTTTCTTACCCCCGCAGGCATGTGGGCGGGTCAATGCCCACCATCGTCTATTCGTTTGTCCGTTGCTGAACCCGTTCTGGGTCGAGAATGACTATGGGCCTATTGTCGCCGCTCTAGGCCGCGATGGCAATCGTCCTTGGGTGAATAAACCTATTCTGCCGCCTGACCGGCTTGTTGTTCAATGGTTTCACGACCCCCGATGCGGGGCGAAACATCGGTTACAGCGTGTTCGGCCAGGAATTTCTCCGCCTCAAGCGCGGCCATGCAGCCCATACCAGCCGCGGTCACCGCCTGTCGATAGATCTTGTCCTTCACGTCGCCGGCCGCGAACACACCTTCGACATCCGTCACCGTGGAGTCGGGTTGGGTGAGAATGTAGCCGCCATCATCCATGGCCACTTTCCCCTTGAAGACGGCGGTTGCTGGGTCGTGACCGATTGCTACGAAGACGCCGTCCACCGGCACATCTGTCGTTTCGCCGGTCTTGCTATGGGCGATGCGTATACCGGTCACCGCAGCCGGCTCGCCACCACCCAAGATCTCTTGCACCTGATTGTCCCAGATGATTTCTATCTTTGGGTTTGCGAACAGCCGATCCTGCAGGATCTTTTCTGCGCGCAGTTGGTCGCGGCGATGGACCAGCGTGACCTTCGAAGCATGATTGGTGAGGAACAATGCCTCTTCGACGGCCGAGTTACCGCCGCCTATGACCGCGACTTCCTTGCCGCGAAAGAAAAAACCGTCGCACGTGGCGCAGGCACTAACGCCGGCGCCTTGCAACGCTTGCTCTGAGTCAAGGCCCAGCCAGCGGGCTTGTGCGCCGGTGGCGATGATCACCGTGTCGGCAACATACTCATCACCCGAATCGGCCTTGCAGACGAACGGCCGCGACGAGAAATCCACATCCGTGATCACGTCGAACATCATCCGCGTGCCGACCGCTTCCGCTTGCGCGGCCATTTGTTCCATGAGCCACGGCCCCTGGATCACGTCCGCAAATCCCGGATAGTTCTCCACATCCGTTGTGATCGTCATCTGGCCGCCTGGCTGTAACCCTTGAACCAGCGTGGGTTCGAGACTTGCGCGCGCTGCGTAAATGGCGGCGGTGTAGCCGGCCGGACCTGAGCCGATGATGAGCACCTTGATGCGATGGGTTTCTGGCATATTGGAAATACTCGACAGACGTGTTTCGTAGATGACGCCGATCCGGCGGGCGGCTACCCTAATGCTGCGAACCGGCCTATCACAAGGGCGCGTAAGCTGAGATGGGTGCGTCAGTGGGGAATTGCCACCCGATGCCCCTTGTGCTTATGCGTAGCCGGTAATATTTTTGCGCAAACCAACACCGATTTGTTACGAGAGAACCGAATGCGCCGTATCAAGCTTGACCGGATCGACCGCCGTATCCTTCGCGACCTGCAAAACAATGGTCGCATGACCAATGTCGAGCTGGCCAAACGCGCGGGAATTTCAGCACCGCCATGCCTGCGACGCGTGCGAGCGTTGGAGGAGGCGGGGTTCATCCGCGGCTATCATGCCGACATCAATCCCGAAGCCCTGGGTTTTGGGGTCACGGTCTTTGCGCAGGTCGGTCTTTCCAGTCAGGCGGAGGTCGACCTCAAGGCGTTTGAGGAACTGGTCGACGACTGGCCGTTGGTTCGCGAATGCCACATGCTCGCCGGAGAGATGGATTTTCTGCTCAAGGTCGTGGCCGAGGATTGGGACGCCTATCAGAGGTTCCTGACCACCCAGCTAACTGCAGCACCCAATGTCAGCCACGTCAAATCGGCCTTGGCGATCCGTACCAGCAAACATCAACCAGGCGTGCCGGTCGATGTCGACCAGACAGACCCGCCCTAGTAAAGGCTGGGTCTCTTGAGGGTACCGCTATTCAAAGCGGATCTGCACGATCTCGTAGCTTTTTGAACCCTTCGGCGTGCTGACCTCGACCGATTCGCCGACGGCCTTGCCAATCAGCGACCGTGCCAGCGGGGCCGTGATCGAAAGCCGCCCCGACTTTATGTCGGATTCATCCTGGCCGACGATCTGGTACTCGGCTTCTTCGTCGGTGTCCTCGTCGGCAAGCCGAACGGTCGCGCCAAACTTGACCGCATCGCCCGACAATTTGGCGACGTCGATCACGTCGGCACGGGAGATCTTATCCTCCAGTTCCATCACGCGGCCTTCGATAAAGCTCTGGCGATCGCGCGCGGCGTGATATTCGGCGTTCTCCGACAGATCGCCATGTTCCCGCGCCTCGGCGATCGCTTTGATGATCTCCGGCCGCGCCACGCTTTTCAGGTGCTTGAGCTCTTCGATCAGGCTGCCATAGCCGGCCGCCGTCATGGGTACCTTGTTCATCTACAATCCTGCCTAGTCGTTCTAGTCACCCAGTCATCCAATTCAAACGACCCTAGGTATAGATGCAAACACGCCCGGCCCCGGTTGAGGGGTCAGGCGCAGTTTACGATCAACCCTGCCGCGCCGACACCAGCCAAAAGCCGCCGTCAGGTCGCGGTTTGCCCCAGATAATGTTGAAGGGGGGTCGCTTCAAGACGGCCGGACTGAAGTGCCGGGATCGCCTCGACGGCCGCACGCGCGCCGGCAACCGTCGTGTAATAGGGAATGTTATTGACCAGCGCGGTCCGGCGCAAGGACAAGCTGTCTCGGATCGCCTGGGCGCCGTCGGTGGTGTTGAACATCATGTGAACGGTACCGTTGATTATTGCGTCGACGATATGCGGCTGACCCTCCAGCACTTTGTTCACGACTTCGACTGGCAGGTCCGCCTCGCGCAGCCTTGTCGCTGTCCCGCGCGTTGCTAGCAGCTTGTAGCCGAGATCGTGCAGGCGGCGTGCGATTTCGACCATCGCCGGCTTGTCCCCGTCGCGCACCGACAAAAACACGGTGCCTTCCGTCGGCAGGGTAACGCCGCAGCCCATCTGTGCGCGCGCAAAGGCCCGGCCGAAGCTCGTGTCCAACCCCATGACTTCACCAGTCGAACGCATCTCCGGACCCAACAGAGTGTCGACCCCTGGGAAGCGGGCAAACGGGAAAACCGATTCCTTGACTGCAGTATAGGGTGGCGTGGCGCCACGAAGCGCGAACTTGTCGAGTGTCTCGCCAGCCATTACTCGGGCCGCTATCTTCGCGATTGGCGTGCCCGTCGCTTTCGCTACGAAGGGAACCGTTCGACTAGCCCGAGGGTTGACCTCGATCAGATAGACGGTCTCGTTCTGCACCGCGAACTGGGTATTCATGAGACCGACCACGTTGAGCGACCGCGCAAGTTTCTCAGCTTGGCGCTCAATCTCCGCCACAACGGGGCCGGGCAAGGAGTGGGGTGGCAAGGCGCACGCGCTGTCGCCGGAGTGGACACCTGCCTCTTCAATGTGCTGCATGACACCGGCCACATAGACCTTGTTGCCGTCGCTGACGATATCGACGTCTACTTCGATCGCGTCTTCGAGGTAAGCGTCGATCAACACCGGATTGCTGCCTGAAACCTGGACGGCGTCGTTGATGTAACGCCGCAAATGGTCGAGCTCGTGGACGATTTCCATGCCGCGTCCGCCGAGCACATAAGATGGCCGGATCAAGCAGGGGTAACCGACCTCCTCAGCGACCGTTTCCGCTTCCTCGGCAGACCAGGCGATGCCGTTTTTCGGCTGCCGAAGATCAAGTTCGGTGACCAGCTTTTGAAAGCGATCTCGGTCCTCCGCGAGGTCGATGGCGTCGGGTGTTGTCCCAAGGATGGGAATGCCGGCGGCCTCGAGATCATGGGCGAGCTTCAATGGCGTCTGGCCGCCGAATTGCACGATCACGCCTTTCAGCGTGCCGTTCTGCCGCTCCGTCAAGACCAGCTCGACGACATCCTCGGCCGTGAGCGGCTCGAAATAGAGCCGATCGGATGTGTCGTAGTCGGTCGAAACGGTTTCGGGGTTGCAGTTGACCATGATGGTCTCATAGCCGGCCTCTTTGAGCGCGTAGGCCGCGTGAACGCAGCAATAGTCGAATTCAATTCCCTGGCCGATGCGGTTGGGTCCACCACCCAGTATGACCACCTTCTCTCGGTCGGTCGGCTCGGATTCGCATTCCGGTTCTTGTAGCCCGCCGCCCTCATAGGTCGAATACATGTAAGGCGTGTGACTGGCAAACTCGGCAGCGCAGGTATCGATCCGCTTATAGACCGGTCGTACCCCCAACGCGCGCCGCGCTTCGGCCACTTCTACGGCGGTCTTGCCAGTCAACTCGGCCAGCCGCGCGTCGGCAAAGCCCATCGACTTGAGTCGTGTCCATCCAATCCGATCGTTCGGCAGGCCGTCGGCCTTTGTCCGTGCTTCGATGTCCACGATACTTTTGATCTGCGCCAGGAACCACGGGTCGAACCTGCAAGCGGCGTGGATTTCGTCGAGAGGCAGACCCTCTCGCATCGCTTGAGCGATCAACCGAAGTCGGTTGAGCGTCGGCCGCGACAGCGCGGCCCGAAGAATGTTGGGGTCGCCAGGTTCGCCCGGGCGCGGATGCCAGCCTGGAATTTCTATTTCATCAAGGCCCGTCAGCCCGGTCTCCATCGATCGCAACGCTTTTTGCAGGCTTTCAGCGAAGGTCCTGCCGATCGACATCGCCTCGCCCACCGATTTCATCGAGGTGGTCAGCGTGCTGTCTGCTCCTGGGAACTTTTCGAAGGTAAAGCGAGGGATTTTAGTGACCACATAGTCGATGGTCGGCTCGAAGCTGGCCGGCGTGACCTTGGTGATGTCGTTGTCCAACTCGTCGAGCGTGTAGCCCACTGCCAGCTTGGCCGCGACTTTTGCGATGGGAAACCCGGTTGCCTTGGACGCCAGGGCGGATGACCGGCTGACCCGAGGGTTCATCTCGATCACAACCATTCGGCCGGTCTGTGGGTTGATCGCGAACTGGACGTTTGATCCGCCCGTATCGACGCCGATCTCGCGCAGTACGGCGATCGAGGCGTCGCGCATGATCTGGAATTCCTTGTCCGTCAGCGTTAATGCCGGCGCGACGGTCGCGGAATCGCCCGTGTGCACGCCCATCGGGTCGATGTTCTCAATCGAGCAGACGATGATGCAGTTGTCCGCATTGTCGCGGACGACCTCCATCTCAAACTCTTTCCAGCCCAGCACGGATTCTTCGATAAGAACCTCGCTGGTGGGACTAGCGCGCAGGCCGTTGCGCACGATGTCCTGAAATTCGTCTCGATTGTAGGCAATACCACCGCCGGTCCCGCCCAGGGTAAAGCTCGGGCGGATGATTGCCGGCAGTCCGACCTTCTCCACCGCATCGAGCGCTTCGTCCAAACTGTGGGCGAGGTGGGACCGAGGGCTCTCCAGGCCGATTTTGTCCATGGCCTGGCGAAACAAGAGCCGGTCCTCAGCCTTCGCGATGACATCCGCGTCGGCGCCGATCATCTCGATGCCCAGCCGTTTCAAGGTGCCATCATGGTGAAGCGTCAAGGCGGTGTTGAGGGCGGTCTGACCGCCCATCGTCGGCAGCAAGGCGTCCGGTTTTTCGCGCTCTAGCACGCGTGTGACCATTTCGGGGGTTATTGGCTCGACATAGGTCGCGTCAGCCAACTCCGGATCCGTCATGATCGTGGCGGGGTTGGAGTTGATTAGAACAACGCGAAACCCTTCGGCCTTCAGCGCCTTACAGGCCTGGGCGCCGGAATAGTCGAACTCACACGCCTGGCCGATGATGATCGGTCCGGCACCGATGATGGCGATTGACTTGATATCTGTGCGTTTGGGCATGCGAAGTGGCCTAGCGTGCTCGGGCGATCGGGCGGTCTTATAGTGTGAGGCCGGCTAGCGGTCCATCAATGAGACAAATCGCTCAAACAGATAGTGGCTATCATGGGGGCCGGGAGAGGCCTCGGGGTGGTACTGCACGGAAAAGACTGGCTTGTCCTTCAGGCGAATGCCCTCATTGGAGCCGTCAAAAAGACTGATGTGAGTGGTTTCGACTGTGTCCGGCAAACTGTCCTGCAGCACCTTGAAGCCGTGGTTCTGGCTGGTGATTTCGACCTTCCCGGTGGTCAGATCCTTGACCGGATGGTTAGCGCCGCGATGGCCTTGATCCATTTTTCCGGTACGCCCGCCGAGGGCGAGCGCCAGCATTTGGTGACCAAGACATATGCCGAACAATGGCTTGCCAGTCTCGAGCAGGGCCCGAATGGTTGGCACGGCATAAACACCCGTCGCGGCAGGATCGCCTGGACCGTTTGCCAGGAAGATGCCGTCTGGCTCATGACTCAGCACCTCTTCGGCCGTTGCAGTAGCCGGAACGACCGTAACCGCGCAGCCGGCGCTCGCCAGACAGCGCAAAATGTTGCGTTTGGCACCGTAGTCGACAGCGACGACCTTATAGCGTGGATTTTCCTGCCTGCCGTAACCGTCACCGAGCTGCCAGCGCGCTTCATCCCACTTATAGGTCTGGCGACAGCTGACCTCGATCGCAAGATCCATGCCCTCCAATCCCGGCCAGGCGCGCGCGCTCTCGGTTAGATCGGTCAATTCGAAGGCACCGTCAGGGGCGTGCGCGACAACTGCGTTGGGCGGTCCGCCATCGCGAATTTTTCTGGTCAGGCGACGGGTGTCGATACCTGCAAGCCCGACGAGATCGTTGGACCGCAACCAGTCGTCAAAGTCCCGTGTCGCTCGCCAATTCGATGGGTCGGTGATGTCCGCCCGCAGGATCAATCCGCGGGCCACGGGCGTGGTGGTTTCGACGTCCTCGGGATTCGCGCCGACATTGCCAATATGCGGGAAGGTAAAGGTGATGATCTGACCCGCGTAAGATGGGTCGGTCATCGTTTCCTGGTAGCCGGTCAGGGAGGTATTGAAGCAGACCTCGCCGACCGCCGAACCCGTCGCGCCGATTCCTTTGCCCCACAGCACACTGCCGTCGGAAAATACAAGGGCGCCGGTGGCTCCGTCAGGTGGGGCAGGCGTATTTTTCTTGGGCAGCATGGCAGCTCGCGGAAAGCTCGGCGGAATCAGACGGTTAGTTGGATGGCGCAATAAACCAGGATGGGAACGAATGCGGAAGAGGATTCGTTCGGAGCGGTATTGCATCTTGTGCAAACCGACCATGCCGATTAGATATGAAGGATCATTTTTCAAGAAAATTGTTATATTTCAATATTTTAGACAAAAACACCTCGGACCAGGAAATGCGGAGCCCGTCGCGACGATGATCAGACAGAGGTTAAACGAGGCCCTTAAGGAAGCCATGCGCGCCAAGGACTCAGTCGGTGTTTCGACGGTTCGGCTGATCTTGGCCGCGCTGAAGGATCGAGATATTGCTGCCCGGTCGAAAGGCAACACCGACGGCATCCCGGATGACGAGGTGTTGGGCCTGTTGCAGACAATGGTTAAGCAACGTCGTGAGAGCATTAAGCTCTACGAGCAGGGTGGTAGGCTCGATCTTGCCGAGCAGGAGCGTGCTGAGATAGGCGTGTTGCAGCGGTTTCTTCCTGCCCAGATGGATGAACAGGCGATCAAGACCGCGGTCGAGACCATCATCAAGGAACAAGCAGCGAGCAGCTTGAAAGATATGGGCAGGATCATGTCTGTGCTGCGCGACCGCTACGCTGGACGCATGGATTTCGGACGGGCCAGCGGTATTGTGAAGTCAGTACTGAACTGATCGCATTCGCCAGCAATGTTGCGGCGAGGCCAGATTTGTAAGGTATGATTGGCCATGAGCCTCCCGCCTTCATTTTTGGATGATCTTCGTACGCGACTGCCTGTTTCCGACATAGTTGGCCAACGGGTAAGGCTCACTAAGGCCGGTCGCGAGCACAAAGGGCTGTGTCCCTTCCACAAGGAAAAAACGCCCAGCTTTACCGTCAATGACGATAAAGGGTTCTTCCACTGTTTCGGCTGTGGTGCCCATGGCGACATCATCGGTTTTGTCATGCAGCATGACCGGCTGGGTTTCATGGAGGCGGTGGAACAACTCGCCGCGCAGGCTGGCATGCAGGTGCCGGAGCAAAGTCCGGAGGCGTCAGCGGTGGCAGAGCGCCGCAAGGGGCTTCACGAGTTGGTCGAGGGTGCATGCAAGTTTTTCCAAGGTCGACTCTCAGACGACGTTGGTGCACAGGCCCGCGATTATCTGACCCGGCGCGGCATCGACAAGGAGGCGGCCGCCGAATTTCGGCTCGGATACGCGCCGGCGAATTCCAGAGCGCTGATTGACCATCTTGCGGCAGCCGGATTTGATGAGCACGCGATAGAAACAGTTGGCCTGATGCGCCGGCCGGACGACGGACGCGCGCCGTATACGTTTTTTCGCAATCGACTGATCTTTCCGGTGACAGACCGGCGAGATCGGGTAATCGCATTTGGTGCGCGCCTGTTGGAGGGCGACGGACCGAAATACATCAACAGCCCGGACAGCCCGATATTTCACAAGGGCCAGTCGCTCTACAACGTTGCCAAGGCGCGCTTGGCGGCCGGACGTGGCCACGGGATTATCGTGGCCGAAGGCTATATGGATGTTATCGCATTGGTGCGTGCTGGTTTTGCCGGGGCGGTCGCACCGCTCGGCACGGCGGTGACCGAGGAACAGATTGGCCTGCTTTGGCGCATGACCAAATCGCCGGTTTTGTGTTTTGACGGCGATGAGGCTGGCCGCCGGGCCGCCTGGCGTGCGGTCGAGAGGCTTTTGCCGAAGCTTCAGCCGGACAAGACCGCCCGAATTGCCTTTCTTCCCGATGGTGAGGACCCCGACAGCCTGCTTGCGAGACAGGGGCGTCAGGGCATGAAGGATGTGCTTGGTGGGGCTCTGGGTGTGGCGGATCTGGTCTGGCGTCAAGAGTTGACGGCCCACGCACTTGACACTCCGGAAGGTCGCGCAGGGTTGCGCTCTGGTCTGGAGGCGTATGCGAACCGGATCGAGGATCAGTCGGTTCGCCAATTCTACCGCCAGGATTTTCAGAATCGAATCGACCAGGCATTTCCTTGGCGGGGTGGCGGTAACCGCAATAGATTTGATCGAAGAATGCAAGCGACGCCGGGCGCACGGCCGCGTCGGCCGCGATCGGCGATCGTGAACAGGGCGGCCATGCTGCTGGCCACCGTCGTCAATCATCCGGCCCTGTTTTCGGACATCGAGGAAGATCTCGCGATGATCGAGATCGCGGATCGCGCGCTCGATGCGATGCGAAGAGACATCGTTTCGTCATTATCCGCCGATCCAGCGCTTGATTCCGACGGCTTACGCGCCCACTTGACTGCCCACGGTCATCAACCCGTTCTGGCGCAACTCTTGTCCGCTAAGGTGATGGAGGCGGTGCCCTTTGCGCGGCGGTCGGCGTCATTAGACGATGCGCGTCGCGGCTGGCTGGCGATCGTGGCGTTTCGCGATGAGGAACGCGTATTGGACGAATTGCGGCGTGCTAGGGGGGACTTGGCTCGCAATGCGACGCCGCAAAACCAAGAGCGGGTGAAACAGTTGGAGGCTCAGGTGAAACGGGCATCCATCGACCTGGATGGAGCGGGCTAATCGACCCGAACCTCGGGGTTCGGCCGTGGGAAGTGAGATGCGCGGGGCTGGAATCCGCGCATCGAATAGGGTATTGGGGCCGTGCAGGTCGGCTGACTAAGCCGGCGCCGTCGGTGATTCGAAATTGATTTGGGCCCAAGACGTTCGGTTAAGAACGCGGGTCCGGCAAGCCAATGAAGGGGTGACAGTCGTATGGCCACCAAGGCAACCAACGCGGCCGAATCCAATCAAACACAGGACGATGCCGCCGACGGCGCATTGATGGACAAAACAGCCCAGGCGGTCAAGAAGTTGATCGCGCGGGCGAAGGAGCGTGGCTACGTCACGTATGACGAGCTCAATTCGGTGTTGCCTTCCGACCAGACCTCGTCCGAGCAAATCGAGGACGTCATGGCCTCGCTCTCGGAGATGGGCATCAATGTCATCGAGAACGAAGAGCAGGACGATGTTGCCTCGGCCGACAATAAGGAAGAGGAAGAAGGCCGATCTGCGGGCAATCTGAACGACGATGATGTGGGGCGTACGGACGATCCCGTACGTATGTACCTGCGGGAGATGGGTTCGGTCGAGTTGTTGAGCCGCGAGGGCGAGATCGCGATCGCCAAGCGGATCGAGGCTGGTCGTGAGATGATGATCGGCGGCATCTGCGAATCTCCGCTCACAATTCGCGCTATCATTCAATGGCATAACGCCCTGAAAGACGAAAAGATGTTGCTGCGCGACATCATCGATCTCGACGCGACCTACGGTGCCGGCCCGGAAAGCGGCGGTGCGCCGATGGAGGCCGACAACGACAATGAGTCGGATAGCGAGTCGAACGAGGAAGGGGGCGACGAGAACGCGACCTCCACGGACGACGACGATGACGATGAAGGCGGCCCGTCGCTGTCGGCGATGGAAGAAGAGTTGAAGCCGCGAGTCCTTGAGACCTTCGACAATATCGAGGCGACGTACGACAAGCTACACAAGCTGCAGGAGCAGCGTTTGGCGTCGATGCAGCAGGGTGAGAAGCTCACGAAGCAGTCGGATGTCCGGTACGGCAAGCTGCGGCACGAACTCGTGGAGTTGATGGAGGGAATCCACCTCAACAACAATCGTATCGAACAGTTAATGGATCAGCTTTACGGGTTGAACCGCGCGCTGGTCGGTATGGAAGGCAAGTTGCTACGGCTGGCGCTGAGCACCAAGGTTTCGCGCGAGAGCTTTCTGGAGAACTATTACGGGCGTGAGCACGACCCTAGCTGGGTCGAACATGTTGGATCGCTTGACAAGAAATGGTCCAACTTCGTCGAGCGTCATGGCGAGGAAATCGACAAGCTGCGTAACGATGTTGGTTCGCTTTCAGAGCGCGCCGCACTGCCGGTTTCGGAGTTCCGGCGCATTGTCTCGACGGTTCAGAAGGGCGAGCGCGAGGCCGGCCGCGCAAAGAAGGAGATGGTCGAGGCCAATCTGCGTCTCGTGATCTCGATTGCGAAGAAGTATACCAACCGCGGTCTGCAGTTCCTGGATCTGATCCAGGAGGGCAATATCGGCCTGATGAAGGCGGTCGATAAGTTCGAATATCGGCGCGGCTACAAGTTCTCGACTTACGCTACCTGGTGGATTCGCCAGGCGATCACTCGGTCGATCGCCGATCAGGCGCGCACGATCCGCATCCCGGTCCACATGATCGAGACGATCAACAAGCTGGTCCGAACCTCGCGTCAAATGCTGCACGAGATCGGCCGCGAGCCGACACCCGAAGAGCTGGCTGAGCGGCTGATGATGCCGCTGGAGAAGGTCCGTAAGGTCTTGAAGATCGCCAAGGAGCCGATCTCGCTGGAGACCCCGATCGGCGACGAGGAAGACAGCCATCTCGGCGACTTCATCGAGGACAAGAACGCTGTTCAGCCGTTGGATGCTGCGATCCAGGCCAATCTGCGCGAGACCACGACGCGCGTGTTGGCCAGCCTAACAGCGCGTGAGGAACGGGTTTTGCGCATGCGTTTTGGCATCGGCATGAACACCGACCACACCCTCGAGGAGGTCGGACAGCAATTCAGCGTTACCCGTGAGCGTATCCGCCAGATTGAGGCGAAGGCTCTGCGCAAGCTGAAGCACCCGTCGCGCAGCCGCAAACTGCGCAGCTTCCTCGACAGCTAACCTCATCTCCATGGTAGCGAAACCCGCCGGACGATGCTAAGCACCGTCGCCGGAGGGCCTGTAGCTCAATTGGTTAGAGCCGACCGCTCATAACGGTCTGGTTGCAGGTTCGAGTCCTGCCGGGCCCACCATAAACATCATACACCCAGCCAAGACGCGATTATCCATGGCCTCATACCAGTTCATCTATCACATGAGCGGCCTCGGCAAGGCCTATGCCGGCGGTAAGAAGGTGCTTGAGAACATCAATCTCAACTTCCTGCCGGGCGCGAAGATCGGTGTGCTCGGCCCCAACGGCGCCGGTAAATCCACCCTGCTGAAAATCATGGCAGGGATCGAGAAGGAGTTCACGGGCGAAGCCTGGTCGGCCGAAGGTGCGAGCGTCGGGTATCTGGCGCAGGAACCCGAACTCGATCCGACAAAGGACGTTCAAGGCAATGTCTTGGAAGGGCTCGGCGAGACCGCCGCGCTGGTCAAGCGCTTTGAAGACGTGTCCATGCAACTCGGCGAGGTCACTGACCCCGACGAGATGACGAAACTGATCGACGAGCAGGCCGAGCTTCAGGAGAAGATCGACGTCGCCGATGCCTGGGATCTGGATCGAACCATTGAGATCGCGATGGACGCTCTTCGCTGTCCACCTGGCGATGCCAGCATCGAACCGCTTTCAGGGGGTGAAAAGCGCCGGGTGGCGTTGTGCCGCCTGCTGTTGAGCCGGCCCGACATGCTGTTACTGGACGAGCCCACCAACCATCTGGATGCTGAGTCGGTGGCGTGGCTGGAACGGTTTCTGAGCGACTATGAAGGCACCGTCGTGATGGTCACTCACGATCGCTATTTCCTCGACAATGTGACCGGCTGGATTTTGGAGCTCGATCGCGGTCGCGGCATTCCTTATGAAGGCAATTACACGGCCTATTTGGACGCCAAGGAAAAGCGTCTTAAGCACGAGGCGAAGCAGGAGCAAGCTCGCCAGCGCACGATCTCGTCTGAGCTGGAATGGATTCGCGCGGGCGTGCGTGCCCGACAGACAAAATCGAAGGCGCGTATCCAGGCGTTTGAGGATCTGCTGGCCCGAAGCCGGGATCAGGCGCCCGGGCAGGCCCAGATCCTGATCCCAACGCCGCCTCGGCTGGGTGATCTCGTGCTCAAGGCCGATCACCTGTCCAAAGGCTTCGGCGATCATCTGCTAATCGAGGATCTTAGCTTCAATCTGCCGCGCGGTGGCATCGTTGGGGTGATCGGCCCCAACGGTGCCGGCAAGACAACCCTGTTTCGGATGATCACGGATCAAGAGCCTGCCGATGGTGGCACCATTCGGGCTGGCGATACCGTGGCGCTCGGCTATGTGGATCAAAGCCGCGATACGCTGAAGGCGTCCGCCACGGTATGGGAGGAGATCTCCGAAGGGCAAGACGAGATCGACCTTGGCAAGCGCAAGATGCAAAGCCGCGCCTATGTCGGTGCGTTTAACTTCAAGGGCGCGGACCAGCAAAAGAAGGTTGGCCAGCTATCGGGCGGTGAGCGAAACCGCGTTCACTTGGCCAAAATCTTGAAGTCGGGCGCCAATGTCATCCTGCTCGATGAGCCGACCAACGATCTGGACACCGAAACGTTGAGCGCGCTTGAGGATGCCCTTCTAGCCTTTCCGGGCTGCGCGATCATCATCAGCCACGATCGCTTCTTCCTCGATCGTATTGCCACCCACATCCTCGCCTTTGAGGGCGACAGCCAGGTGGTCTGGTTCGAAGGGAACTATCAGGACTACGAGGCGGATAGAAAAAGGCGGTTGGGCGAAGAAGCCGCCCAACCGCACAGAATCAAATACAAACCACTGACGCGTTGAAGTTTAGCCGCTGGCTTGATTGACGTTCTGCTGCATCAGGTCCAGCAGAGCGTCAATCGATCCGCCATTGCGCTGAATGATCGAGGCGAATTCGCTGCGCTGGGTCGCGGCCATGCTGACCCCCTCGATCACGACGTCCAAGATCTTGTAGCTGCCGTTGCCATAGTCCCGGACGCGCCAGTCAACCGCGACCGGCGGCGCGCCACCGCCCTGGTTGATCTGCGACTGGACGATGACGTCCGTATCGCCGTCCGCCCGGCTGCCGTTAACCTGGAATGTTACGCCCGTATACCCAACGAACCTGCGCGTATAGGTGCGCACGACCATTTCGCGGAACAGGTCCGTATAGGTCTGCTGCTGTCCCGGTGTCGCCTGGTTCCAATACCGGCCCAGCACGAACCGACCGATCGTCGGCATGTCGAAGTTCTGGTTGAACAGAGGCCCGAGCTGCGAGAGGGCCTGGCTGAAACTCGGGTCCGTTCGCAAAACGGCGAGCGTGTCATCGCCCAACGTTTGCATGAACTGTACGGCTGCCGCTTGGTCGGCTTCGGCGTTTGCGCTACGCACTATTCCTGGCGTCGCGCTGGCGAGGATTAGGGTCGTCAGAAGGCCCAGTAGCAAGCGTCTGGTCATCTTGTGCTCCATCCTTTAGGGGTGGGCTTTTCCTAGTGGAGAAGATTTACGGCGAAACGAAGTCTTCGGCACCGGGCGCATCGTCACTTGCTGGTGAGATGAACTCATCGGCGCCCGGTGCGCCGGTTCCGGAGCCGCCATCGGCCTCGTCCTGGCTTTCTCGGATCTGGGCGGTGCGGAACTGCTGGTAGATCGACCGAACGGACGCGTAATAGTCGAGCGAGTTGTCGCGAATATCGGCAATCGTATCCAAGTTGCGGGCCCTGGCGTCAATCGCAGACAAAACGCCCCGACCGGCAATGAAGTAAATCCCGTCCTCGGCCTGGTTGGCAATGATGCCGAACGGATCAGCCGCCGAATCGACGGCGGTGCCGACCGCGTCACGCGCATTGGATGGACCGAGCAAGGGCAGCACGAGATAGGGTCCTTCTCCGACGCCCCAGAGCGCCAGGGTTTGCCCGAAATCCTCGTCCTGGAAAGTGTAGCCATTGTAAGCGGCGACATCGACCAGGCCGCCAACGCCGGCGATCGTGTTAATGAAGAACCGCGCGGCGGCATTTTCCGCCCCCTCCCAATCGCCTTGCAAAACCTCGTTTGCAAAGATCACGGGTGTGCGCAGGTGGCGCAAGAAGTTGGTTACGCCCCCCTGCAGCGGCGGCGGCACGACCTCGGCATAGCCACGTGCCACGGGCTCAAGAATCACGTCATCAACGGCTGTGTTGAAATCGAAAACTGCGCGATTGACCGGCTCAAGCGGATCGTAGACCCCCCCGGTCGCGGACAGGTCGGCGTCGGGGGCCGCGCACGCAGCCAAAAGGCCGCTCAATAAGCCTGCAAAGGCCACACGCGCTGCTCGGCGCCTCAAAGATCCACTGCTGTGCTTCATTTCAGTTCTCGGTTTGGCATGCGATTCGTGCCGGATCTCACGCCAGGCCTCCGCCCATCTGCATCAAAGGAAGTTCGCAAATCACGTTGCTCGTCGCAGGAGAGTCTAGTGGCAATCGACATTTAGTCTAGCTTTTCCGTCAGCCGTGTGGCGGGGCGCCTCCAGTTGCCTAGGTGTCGACAGATTTGTTCCTGTTCCGCGATCCATTCGGAACGATCGAACCCATCGTTCATAAACATATCTTTATATTTGGCTGGAATTATCCGGACGCCTGCCGTAAAAGAGGCTCCTCGATAGCAACTGACAGCGAGGCCGACGGCGTGGAGACGTTGCTGAGCGGGCTGAAGGCGGCGGCCGAGCAGACCAGATTGCGTATTTTGGCGCTGTGTGCCGATGGCGAACTAACGGTCAGCGAATTGACCCATATTCTGGGGCAAAGCCAGCCGCGCGTGTCCCGGCATCTCAAATTGCTGTGCGATGCCGACTTGTTGGAGCGTCATCGCGAGGGCACATCGGCTTATTTCCGTGTCGCAGATCGCGAAGCAGGCGGTCGCCTCGCCGATGCTCTGATCACTATGTTGCCGGCCGAGGACAATCAGATCGCCGCAGACAGGACCCGTCATGACGCAGTGCGCCGAGCAAGGGCCGAACGGGCAGCAGGATATTTCCGCGCCAACGCCGAGCGTTGGAATGAGTTGCGGCGTATGCATGTCGACGAAGAACGGGTCGAGCGCGCCATCGAAGAGGCTTTGCCAGACGGCCCGATTGAAAACCTTGTGGATTTGGGGACAGGGACGGGCCGTATTCTAGCCATAACGGCGGAGCGGGCTGACAGGGCAATTGGCATCGATCAATCGCGCGAGATGTTGGCGCTGGCCCGCACTGGCTTGGATCGCGCCGGACTCAAACATTGCCAGGTGCGCCAAGGGGACGTTTTGGCCCTACCTCTGCCTGCCGGTAGCGCCGATGTGGCGATCATGCACCAGGTCTTGCACTATCTCGATCGTCCGGCCGAAGCATTGTCCGAAGCGGCCCGTGTTCTGAGACCGGGTGGGCGACTGCTGATCGCTGATTTCGCCCGGCACGATCTCGACAGCCTTCGCGAAGACCACGCCCATAGGTGGCTGGGCTTTGAACGGTCCGACGTGGCGCGTTGGCTGACAAACGCGGGCTTCGAGGCGGACGAGCCTCTCGAATTTCCTGGTGACAGTTTGACCGTTTTGCTTTGGCGTGGCGTACGCCGACAAAGCGCCGAACTGACACCTCTGCAACCAGTCGAAACAACGCCGAGATCGGCAGAACACCCAAACGGGGAGGTCGCGTGACTATGGCCCCAGCAACATCAGCACATCCAGCACCCGGCCAAAGTTCGGAGCCCGTCGTCAGCTTCGAGTTTTTCCCGCCCAAGACACCCGGGATGGAAGCGACCTTGATGGCGACGGTCGAGCGGCTTGCGCCGCTGCAGCCATTGTTCGTTTCGGTCACCTACGGCGCCGGTGGCTCCACGCGGGAAAAGACGCTTGAGACGATCGACCGTATCAAGGACGAGACATCGGTTCCGGCTGCAGGGCACCTCACCTGCGTCGGGGCTCCGCGTGACAAGATCGATACGATTGCGCGCCACTATTGGGATAAGGGCGTACGCCATATCGTCGCCCTTCGGGGTGACTTGCCCGACGATTCCGCCTATGTACCCCGCGACGACGGCTATGCCTACGCCGCTGATTTGGTGACCGGCCTCAAGCAGATTGCTGATTTTGAGATCAGCGTGGCTGCGTATCCCGAGGTTCATCCCGCGGCCGTCAGCGCCGAGGCGGACTTGGACAATCTTCGACGAAAGGTCGATGCCGGCGCCGACCGGGCCATCAGCCAGTTTTTCTTCGACAATGCCACCTTCCTGCGGTTTCGCGATCGTGTCGCATCGGCTGGTATCGAAGTGCCGCTAGTTCCCGGCATTCTACCGATTACGAATTTTGCGCGGGCGAGCACCTTCGCCGAGCAATGTGGCGCCAGCATTCCAGCCAGCATGAATACGCTGTTTGAAGGATTGGACGACGATCCTGAAACCCGCAAGCTAGTCGCCGCGACCGTCGCCGTCGACCAGTGCCAGGAATTGCGACGACACGGGGTAAACGAGTTTCATTTCTACACGCTGAACCGCGCCGAACTGACGTTGGCCATTTGCCGCATGCTTGGAATTCGAGCCAAGACAACAAGTGTCGCCGCCTGACACAACGCTATTGCTCACGCCGATACGCCGAAAGGACGTTCCCCCGCCGTGCCGCATATTCTTGACGTCTTGAACGACCGGGTCCTGCTGAATGACGGCGCGATGGGAAGCCGCGTTCAGGCAATCGACCTCGATGTAGACGCCGACTATCTAGGCCAGGAAAACTGCACGGAAATCCTGACCAAATCGCGCCCCGACGTGGTGCGCGACATCCATCGTGGGTATCTCGAGGCAGGCGCGGACTGCGTCCAGACCAACACATTTGGCGGCTCGCCGATAACACTAGGAGAGTTCGGCCTGGCCGACGAGGCGTTCGACCTCAATAAGAGTTCAGCGGAACTGGCGCGTGAGGTCGTCGAAGATGTCGCGGCCAAAGCCAAGGATGGGCGCGACAGGTTTGTTCTGGGCTCGATTGGTCCTGGGACGCGCCTGCCGAGCCTTGGGCATGTAACGTACGATGAGTTGGAGACGGCGCTGACAACCCAGTCGCGCGGACTGATTGCCGGCGGTGTCGATGCCGTTCTGATCGAAACCTGCCAGGATCCGCTGCAAATCAAGGCAGCCATCAACGGCGTGAAAAACGCACGGGCTGAAGCCAAGAGCGATACGCCGATCTTCGTCCAAGTCACGGTCGAAACGACGGGAACTCTGTTGGTTGGGGCTGATATCGCGGCCGCAACGACCGTGGTTCACGCAATGGGCGCGGACTTGATGGGTTTGAACTGCGCCACGGGACCGCAAGAGATGGCCGAGAATATCAAATGGCTGGCGGAAAACTGGCCGGGGCTGATTGCGGTGCAGCCGAACGCTGGCCTGCCTGAGCTGGTGGACTGCTGCACCCACTATCCGCTGACGCCACAAGAACTGGCCCAGTGGTTGGAACGGTATCTGCGTGAGGACGGGCTGAACCTGATCGGCGGCTGTTGCGGTACTGATATCGAGCACATTCAGGCGGTTGATGCCATGCTCCGGAACATGGCTGAGGATGGCTATCGGCCCCGACCGATCGCCCGGTCGCCGGACTGGGTGCCGTCGCTCGCCTCTCTCTACAGCCAGGTGCCGCTACGCCAGGAGAATGCTTACCTTTCGATCGGCGAGCGCTGCAACGCCAACGGCTCGAAGAAGTTCCGCGAGTTGCAAGCGGCCGAGGATTGGGAGGCGTGTGTCGCGATCGGCAAATCCCAGGTCAAGGAGGGAAGCCACACGCTCGATGTCTGCACCGCCTACGTCGGACGCGATGAGATCTCGGACATGAACAATGTCCTGACGCGGCTGACCAGTGCCGTGACGGCACCGCTGGTGATCGATTCCACCGAATTTCCGGTTCTTGAAGCTGGCCTAAAACTCTATGGCGGCAAGGCGGTCATCAACTCGATCAATTTCGAAGATGGAGAAGAGCCTGCAGCCGAAAAGCTCGCCTTGGCCCGGAAGTTTGGTGGTGCCGTCGTGGCCCTGACCATCGACGAAGAGGGGATGGCCAAGGACACCGAAGGCAAGCTGCGTATCGCTCACAGGCTCTACGACTTTTCTGTCAATGAGCACGGCTTGCCCGCGCACGACCTGATGTTCGATCCGCTGACCTTCACAATCTGCACCGGCAATGAGGATGATCGCAAGCTGGGCATCGCAACTCTAGACGCGATTGAGCGCATCTCGCAGGAGCTTCCCGACTGTCAGATCATCCTTGGCCTATCCAATATCTCGTTCGGCTTGAATCCGGCGGCGCGCCACGTTTTGAACTCCGTCTATCTCGAGCATGCGCTAAAGCGCGGCCTGACGGGCGCAATCGTCCATCTGTCCAAGATCATGCCGCTGCACGCCATCCCGGAGAAAGAGGTGAAGGCGGCCGAAGATCTAATCTTCGATCGCCGCGCCGAGGACTACGATCCGTTGGAAGCCTTCATTGCGCTGTTCGAAGGCAGGCAGGGCAAGAAGGTCGAGAAGCGAGCCAAGGCGACGACGGTTGAAGAACGGCTCAAGGACCGGATTGTCGACGGCGATCGGCAGGGCTTGACCGACGATCTGGACAAGGCGCTGGAGAAGTACCAACCGCTAGAAATCATCAACAGCCATCTTCTGGACGGAATGAAGGTCGTTGGCGATCTGTTCGGCGCCGGAAAGATGCAGCTTCCGTTCGTCCTGAAATCCGCTGAGACCATGAAATCGGCCGTGGCCTACTTAGAGCCGATGATGGAGCGGGTCGAGGGTCAGGAGAAAGGCACGATTGTGCTCGCCACCGTAAAGGGTGACGTCCACGACATCGGCAAGAATCTGGTCGACATCATCCTGACGAACAATGGCTACAAGGTCGTCAATCTCGGCATTAAGCAGCCCGTTGCGTCGATCATTAGCGCTGCCAAGGAACATAATGCTGACGCAGTTGGCATGTCCGGCCTGCTCGTCAAATCGACCGTGGTCATGCGTGAGAACCTGGTCGAAATGACGCGGGAGGGCATTGACCTTCCCGTGCTGCTGGGCGGTGCTGCGCTGACGCGGTCTTATGTCGAGCAAGACTGCCGGACAGCCTACGGGTCTGGCCGGGTTGCCTACGCCCGCGACGCGTTCGATGGTCTCGATCTCATGGCCAAGGTCGCCGACGGAAACTTCGATGGCCATGTCGAAACACAAGAGCAGAAACGCAAGGGCAAGCCGTCGAACCAAAACCGCCGGCTGGGTCGCGCCGTCCGCCCGGTCATCGATGTCGATCTTGAGGCGGCGCGGGCCCGCCGGCACCGGTTGACCGACGGCGTGCCCGTGCCGCTGCCGCCATTCTGGGGCGCGCGCACGGTCGAGCGGGTGCCACTAAAGTCGCTGCTGCCCTTCCTCAACGAGCGCATGCTCTACCAACTCCAATGGGGTTATCGAAAAGACGGCAGGCGCCTTGACGAATATCTCAGTTGGGCGCGGTCCGAGCTGCGGCCGATTCTGACCGACCTTATCGACAGGTCCGAGGAGGAGAACATCCTCCAGCCCCGCGCCGTCTATGGCTATTGGCGCTGCGCTGCCGAGGCAAACGATGTGATCCTGTTCGAGGAGAATGGCGGCACGGAAGTCGCCCGCTTCACATTACCGCGCCAGTCGAAAAAGGATGGCGAATGCATCGCCGACTTCTTCCGCGATGTGGACGATGAAGAGCGTGACGTGATCGGCCTGCAAGTGGTGACCATGGGCCAGCACGCCTCTGATGTTGCGCGGGACTGGTTCGGGTCGAACAAGTATCAGGACTATCTCTATCTCCACGGTCTGTCGGTCGAGATGGCCGAGGCCATGGCCGAATATGTCCACAAGCGCATCCGGGCCGAGCTAGGCTTTGCAGCCGAAGACGATCGCAACATCGAACGCATGCTCAGCCAAGGTTATCATGGCAGCCGCTATTCCTTCGGCTATCCCGCGTGTCCGAAATTGGAAGACCAGATCCAGCTTTTGGCGCTGCTCAAAGCCGATCGCATCGGCGTGGAGATTAGCGACGAGTTTCAACTCCACCCGGAACAATCGACTAGCGCAATCGTCGTCCATCACCCCAAGGCCAAATACTTTACCGTGTGATTTGGCTAATACCGTGGGTGAGTGGCAGCCATCACTGATTTGTCGCTTGGACATGGGCGCCGGAGTGTCTTAAATCTGTGCCCATGCACAGACTTGCCCTGATTACCGGCGCTGTCCTAGTCGCCGGTCTGTCGACCGCCCCGCCCGCTCACGCTGATTGCACTGATGCGGCATCGCCGGAGGTCAATTGGCGCCGTTGCATTTTCGATGGTCAGGACTTCTCGAATATCGACCTGACCCAAGCGCAATTGCGTGACGCCTCATTTCGCCGATCCATACTCGATGGCAGCGATCTCAGCGGGGCCGACGCTTTCCGGGCGCGTTTCATCAATGCCAGTATGATCGAGGTGCTGTTTGATGGCGCGCGCCTGTTCGACGCTGACTTCACCGGCGCGGATCTTACCAACGCCTCTTTCGTTGGGGCCGATCTGGGGTCCGCCAACATGGTCGGTGCGACGCTTGTCGGCGCTGACCTGACGGACGCTAATCTGGCACGCACCGGGCTGCGCAATGCCGATCTGTCGGGTGCGACTTGGATCGATGGCGAACGGGTATGTGCCGAAGGATCGATCGGTCGTTGTAACTAGCCCTCAGAAGCCAAGCTTTTGAGCGCGTCGCCGGAGAGCCGGTAGGGCAGCCATTCGGTCTGGTGAATCAGGCCGATCTTGGCGTAAAAGCGCCTTGCTGGATTCCAGTCCAGGACTTGCAAGTCGACACGGCGGCCGTCGAGTTGCAGACAGCGCGCCGCCACCGCGGCGAGTAATCGTCTGCCGAGGCCCGATTTTCGCTCATCGTCTTGGACATACAGATCCTCCAGATAAAGCCCTGCCCGGCCTTCCCAGGTTGAGTAGTTTGGGAAGTAGAGAGCGAAACCGACCACCGTTTCGTCCCGCTCGGCGACCAAGGCCTCGAAGACCGGCTTTTTGCCAAAACCATCGCGAAGTAGATCGGCCTCGGTAGCCTTGACTTGGTCTTCGGCATGTTCGAACCGGGCCAGTTCGTGAATTAGTCCCAAGATGGCGGTGACATCGGCCGGTTCAGCTGCGCGTATGATCGTGTCGGTCATGAAGTGTATCGCCGGGGTGACATGAAGGGCTGGGCAAGGCTGCGTCATCCGATTGAGTGTGCGCAAGATCTGTGGGGCAATATCAGCAATGCGCCCAATCGGTAGGCGTATAGGATTTACTGGTCACGGCCGGGGAGAGGGCGTACACCTAAGCTATTGATTCGCCTCCATTGACTAGACGTGGCTGTCGCACAGATGCTTCCCCGTCGCCCGGTCAAGTTGCTGCTCGTCCGACTGCGCCGGTTCGTTCGCAACGATCAATTGATTTTGGCCATGCTGGCCGTGGTCATCGGTACCGCCACGGGCGCAGGTGAAATCGTTTTCCGGTACATGCTGCAAGGGGTGCAGTTCGCTGCATTCGGGTCGAGTGCGGTCGAAATTCTGTCTTGGGCCCAGACGCTGCCGTGGTGGCATATCGTGCTGGCGCCGACGGTGGGCGGCCTCATGATTGGCCTCTTCGTCCAGTATCTGATGCCGGGCCAGCGGCCGCGTGGCGTCGCCGACGTAATTGAGGCTGCCGCCTTGCGTGATGGGCGCATGTCCATTCGCGCGGGCCTTGGCGCTGCAATCGTCAGCGCGTCCTCATTGGGTGTGGGCGCGTCCACCGGCCGTGAGGGTCCTGTCGTTCACATCGGTGCCACCATGGGCGCCTGGCTGGCAAAGTATCTCGGCCTGTCAGGCCGTATGACCCGCACGTTGCTCGGCTGCGGGGTCGCAGCAGCCGTTGCGGCCAGCTTCAACGCACCGATTGCTGGCGTGTTTTTTGCGCTTGAGGTCGTCATCGGCCATTACGGGCTCGGGGCATTTGCACCGGTCGTTTTGGCCTCGGTAACAGGGACGATCGTCAGCCGGCTGCACTATGGCGACTTTCCGGCCTTTGTCCTGCCGGCCGAGTTCAGCATCGTGTCATTTTGGGAGTTTCCGGCCTTCGCGCTCTTGGGTGTGATTTCGGCCGCGGTCGCCGTCGTCTTTATGCGTGCGACATTCAGCGCAGAAGACGTGGTCAGGAAACTCCAAATCCCTCCGGTATTGAGGCCTGCGCTTGGCGGGCTGATCGTCGGTATTATCGCGATCTGGTTCCCGCAAGTCCTGGGCGTAGGGTATGAGGCGACGGACCAAGCGTTGCGCGAGGCGCTCCCGCTATGGCTGCTGTTGGTTCTCATCGTTGCCAAGGTGGTTGCCACCTCGACCAGTGTCGCATGCGGTTTTGGCGGCGGTGTGTTCAGCCCGTCGCTGTTTCTTGGCGCCATGACGGGTGGGGCCTTTGGCAATCTTGCCTCGATGCCGTTCCCAGAGCTGAGTTCCGGCATGGGAGCTTATACGCTGGTCGGAATGGGGGCGGTTGCTGGGGCGGTTCTTGGGGCACCCATCTCGACGATTTTGATCATGTTCGAAATGACGTCGGACTACGGGCTGACGATCGCCATGATGGTGGCCGTCGTTATTGCCTCAGTTCTTACCGAGCAGATCAAAGGCCAGAGTTTCTTTCGGGCACAGCTGGATCGTCGAGGAATCAACATCAAGGACGGCCGCGAAACCCGCCTGATTTCGGAGGTAAAGGTCGGCGATTTGATGAAGCACGACTTTGCCTCGATTGAACCCGAGGCCAGCTTCGACGACCTCAGAGAGGAGTTTCATACCGCGCGCTATGGCGAAGTGTTCGTCATGGGGGACAACGAACGGCTGGTCGGGGTTGTAACCCTTGCCGATCTGGCCCACGCCGAGCCGCCCAAAGGCAAAGACACCTGCACGGCTGCAGACGCCTGCCGGGCCAACCAGCCTGTGCTCGCCAAGGGGGACGGTTTGGAAGAGGCAATGATGCTGATGGATAAGGCCGGCGAGAGCCACATCCCGGTCATCGACAACCGCGATGATGCGAAAGTGGTCGGCGTGATCCATGAGCACGACGTCATGCTGGCCTATCACCGCGCCTTGATGCGCGCGCGGGCCGAAGAACGAGGCGAGCCGACTGACAGAAAACAGCCAAGATCGCAAGCTTGACGAAAGCAAGCGATTTTGCAATAAATCCGATATCGGATTTATTTGGCTAGTCTACCATGTCGACCATTGTGACTATTCGCCTTGCGCGGGCTGCAGATGGCCCTGCGTTGAAGGCTCATTTGACTCGGCTCACCGAGTTCTCCGTTCGTGAGCCGGACGAATCTCCGGACTGGCTTGAGTCGCCGGAAGATGATCTCGCGCGCCTGCTCGAAGGTGGTGACCGCATTCATCTGTTGCTGGCCGATGATGAGATCGTGGGTTCGGTCGGCCTGTCTCGTGGCCGCCGCTATCGCGTTCGGTCTTTGGCGACCCTGGGAATCGGCCTGGAAAAACCGTTCAAGGGACGCGGTTGGGGCAGACAATTGATGGAGTTGGCTGAGGCCCAGGCGCGGGCCGATGGTCTGCACAAGATCGAGTTGTTCGTACGGCCAGACAATGATCGTGCCTTGTCTCTCTATCGGGGTCTTGGCTACGAGCAGGAAGGCCGGCTTGTCGGCAACCAGCAGGTGGATGGTCATCCCGTGGACGATATCGTCATGGGCAAAGTTCTCCGACACTTGCCTCCGGCTGTGTGTTTTGACGCTGTGGAGGACAAGCGCAAATCTGATGGTGACGTGGCTTCCGTCGATCTGCGTGCCCCAACACCTAAAGATGCGGCCGCTTTTCTTGCCTACCGGCGGGATCTTTGCCGGGAGACGCGCGGGCCTATGCTGGACCCGCGCGACGCACTGCCGACGGAGGACGAGGCAAGAAATCAATTCTCTCGGAACGGTGGGCCGGACCGCCTGTCACTGGCGGCCTTTTGCGGTGACAGGATGGTTGCCGCCATTGGCGCAGAAGCCGGTCCTTACCGACGTCTGTCTCACGCCGCGACCATGGGAATGGGCGTGTTGCGGCCGTGGTGGGGCAGCGGCCTTGCCGACCGATTGATGGATGCTCTGTTCGAATGGGCGGGGCGCACGGGCAAACGGCGGATTGCCTTGGGTGTGTTTGCCCACAACCCGCGTGGCCGGGCTTTCTATCTGCGCCACGGTTTCGTGGAGGAGGGCACGTCCGGTGCCCATGCGATGATCGATGGCCGGCCGGCCGATCTTGTGCGTATGGCCAAAATGGTGGGTGCGTCAGCGGCATAAGCGCTTCGGCCACGGGCGCCGCATGCTATATCTGGGTCATGAGTGATTTGCCCCTTCATGACGACCCCTTGGCCGTTGACGCACCGGCGCCGGACTATCCCTATCTAACCGGCTTGAACCAGTCTCAGCGCGAGGCGGTCGAGGCTTTGGACGGACCGGTGCTGGTGCTTGCCGGTGCGGGCACGGGCAAAACCAGGGTTCTGACCACGCGCTTGGCTCATTTGCTGGTGACCGGAAAGGCATTCCCTGGCCAGTTGCTGGCAGTCACATTCACCAACAAGGCCGCTCGCGAGATGCG
>JBCCER010000028.1:0-32332 GCA_039030175.1 Pseudomonadota bacterium | reverse complement strand
GGCGCGTTTGACACGATAACGCCGGCGGAAGGCTCTAATGGCGTCTTCGTTCGCGGTCCCATAGCGCTCAGCCGCATCGAGGATGACCGGCGCCCAGGAAAGTCCGGAGACATTTCCCATGCCGATACCAATATCGCTGAGCTGAATACCGTGAGGAAAGGCTGGCGGTATCGGATTGCCGCTGGCGATGAAGCAGAGCATCGTTCGAATGCATTTCTCGCATCGACAACAGTTCTGGTCGGCGTGGTAAGGGTCGGCGCAAACGCGCAAATCCCGCAATGCCGCTGGGTACTTCGCCAATAGCGCCGCTTTGTCGACCCTGTCGAAAAGCCCCTCATCGTCGCGGATCGTCATTTGCGCACCTGACATCAGGGGATCCACGAGCGGGTGGCTGCCATAGACCTCCCAACCTGGCCAAAACCAGCATACAGATGAGCCGACCAGACCAAGATCAAACCGGCCGGCAAATAGCGAAAGGCAGGCCCCAAGCCACGTACCATGCGTTAGGAGAGTATGGTCGGTGGCTACTGGCAGATTGGTTTTTACCACGGCCATCGGCACGTCCCAGCCGGCGCTGACGCCACGCAGTTCTTCAAAGACAGCGTCCGCGTCCTTTGGTCTCTTGATGCCGATGCCCATGCCGTGGATTGCCAAGGTCGCCCCGATATCGTACTCGGTCGGTCCGGCATCGCCTGACACGTTGCGACACAGCGCCAACATCGAGTCGAGACCACCGGTAAATGCCAAGATCGACTTTGGACGAGCACCTGGGTCTTTAGCGGGCCGGTCGTCGATTTCGGCCACCTCCAGGTCGAATGGCCGACAGAGGTGGGTTGCAGCAAGGGCCCAAGCGCTTTGAAAATCCAACGCGTTTCTCAGCAGTACGCGACTAACCTTGCCGTGGAAGTGAATGACGCCGCCCACCTCCATCGCTGGAAAGAGCGATGCGATCAAGAACGGGTCATCGTTTTCTAGGTCGGGCACCTCGAACGGTGCCTCGACCTTGAAAGTGACTTCTTTCGACCATAGCGGTACGCCGTTTTTCTGCGCTTCCCACGTCAGCGTGTGCTCTACGCTTCCCCGACCGGTCCGGCGCGATTCCATGTGCGCGTCGATAGACGCATCCTCGGTTCTGCCAGTGCGAATCTCAGGCGTAAGAAGGGTTGAAGTGATCATGAACCCTCTGTGGTCAAGTCATCAAATCTGACAGCTCGGGCCAGGGGCGAACGCCCCGCCAGCGTAACTGAGTTTTGCATCCGCAAGCGGCCTTCATTAGGGCGCATTCGTTGCGTTGCTGCAAGTTTCCGATACTCAAAGGCCTTCGAGAATGTGCCATCGCGCCTTTCGTCGGCCGGTTACCAGGTGGCTCCACGTCTCCTTAGCGGCAACCTTGGCATACTTACGACGGTACCGATGGCGCAGCACTCTGATGGCGCTTTCGTCGTCTCTCGCGTTCTCACGCGCAGTTTCGATGACGACCCTCGCCTTGTGCAGCCCGTCTCGACTGCCCATCCCGATGCCAATATCCTTCAGTCTGATGCCCAACGGAAAGCAGGGCGGAATTGGATGACCTACGGCGATAAACCCCAGCATCGTTCGGATGCATTTCTCGCAACGGCAGCAATTCGTCTCAGTCCTGTAGGGATGAAAACAAACTCGCAGATCCTCCAAGGCTTTGGTATAGCGCGTCAGCAGCGCAATCTTGTCGGTCCGACGGTACAGGCCTTCATCGTTGCGGATCGACATCTGGCCGCTAGACAGCATCGGGTCCAAGAACGGATGGCTGCCGTAGAGCTCGAGCCCCGGGGAGTACCAAAACATTGACGAGCCAAGCAGCCCGACATCGAAGTCGCCCGAAAACAACGTCAGGCAAGCCGCCAACCAGGTCCCATGGGAGAGGACATCGCGCCCAACGACCGTGCAAAGATTTGTGTCGACGACCGCCAGTGGACGATCCCAGCGCTCGCTAATCCGCCGCAGGTCAGCGATCTGGGGGCTAATGTCGTATGATTTGTTGCGACCAAGCCCCATGCCGTTGATCATTAGTGTGGCTGCAATGTCATGCCCGGTCGGGCCTGCATCGCCGGAGATGTTTCGACACAGCGCAAGCGTGGAATCGAGCCCGCCGGTAAAGGCAAGAATTGTCTTCGGATAGGGGGCAGCCTCAGGACATGGCCGGTCGTCGATTTCATCGACCTCAAGAACGAATGGGTGGCAAATGTTCGGCGCCGCCAGCGACCATGCACTTTGATAGTCCAGCACGTTGCGGATAAGACTTCGGCTTACAGGCCCATGGACACGCATCCGGCCACCCGCCTCCATGGCGGGGAACAGCGCGGCGATGACGAACGGGTCAAGATTGGTCAGGTCCGACACGTCAAACGGCGCATCGACCGCAAAGGTGATCTCTTTGTCGACAGGGTCTTGCGTCGGCTGACGTATTTGAAGAGAAATGCGGTGTTGGATCCGACCGGGGCCTCCGCGATGCGATGAAACGCGCAGATCGGTCGTGGCATTCGGATTCCAACGAACCCTTACTTCGGGGCCAATCAATGTGGACGCAATCATGACCGTCTATTCCTTCGAAGGAAGGTCACAGCCGCGATTATCGCACCTTTTGTCTACAATGGCGCAACAATATCTCAATCCGGACGTGGTGTGCTTTCTTGCGTGCTGGCAGACGAATTACAGAACACCGATGTTAAGTTAGACCGCAGACGAGCGGCAGCGGTCAATCAGGACGTCCGCAGCAAGGTCAAGGCCATTGAACTGGCCGTAAAGATCGACCCCATCGCGTTCCATCATAAGAAGCCCATACTCCGAGCCTAAGGGCCAAGAGTTGCCGTCGGGGTTTACCTCCAGAATCCAAAGACTACCGTCATCTGGGTTGCGGATGATGTCGGTGCCTAAGACGGGAACATCGGGAAACGCGGCGTGGATCTTACGCGCAAGTGCGAGGATTTCCTCGTCATGAAAGGTGGTGATCCTGCTACCTTCCGCGATGGAGATGGCCGGAGCATCGGTCGGGATGCGGGCTCCACCGCCACCATCCGCAAACAATCGGCTACCGCCCCCTTCGTAACGCAGGGCAATAATCGGCGTGCCAAAAAGGGTCGCTACGCGGTGGGAAACCGGTCTCTCTCCGGTGTAGACCAGTCGCTGTACCAGCATGCCAGCTACGCGCCCCGAGTGGCCCTTTTCCATGTCTTTTGGGGGCCGATAGCGGATCTCATTCGTGGGCACGATGCTCACATCGTTGCCCGTCGTGCCACGATCGGGCTTTTCGATCACGTAATCCCCCCACTCGGCCGGATCGAGTTTGAGATCTGGCGTGATCTTTGCCCATTTCGGCACCGGCAACACCGCCTCGCCGAGAACTCGATACTGCTTGCTCTTCGGGCTTTTGTACCATTGACGCAACGCACGCCCGCGCAGCAGCCGGAAGTACTTTGCCCGATTGAACTCGACCGACAGGGTCGGCCGGGAGGTCGCTCTTACCATCGTCACCGGGTGCGGCTGCGTGGTGGCAAGCACTTCGACGTGGATTTCCGGCGCGCGTTGGCCGATGCGCTCCGCAATCGCCTCTAGGTCGGGTCGCGACGCCACCTTGGGGAAGTAATGCAGTAATAGGTTTCGCTCAGCCAACCGTCAACTCCGTGGACTCGGCCTAAGGTCGTTAAGCAGCCAGGTCCCGACACAGCCGCACCAGCGATTCCGCCGCTCGGTCCAAGGCTCCGAACTGGGTATAGAGATCGATATTGTTCTCGACCATGATTCTCCGGCCACCCTTTGAACCAAGTGCCCACGTACTACCGGATGGATTGGTTTCCAAAACCCACAGTCTGCCGTCTTCCGCGTCCCGCACGATGTCGATGCCCAGAACCGGAATATCCGGAAACGCGGCATGCGTGCGGCGCGCTAGATCCAGGATATCCTCGTCGAATGCCAGGGAAATGGCGCAGCCGGTTGCCGTCGCGACGATCGATGCGCCGCTCGCCTTGCGAAAGCCTGATCTGCTATCGACCGGGGGCAAATCTCCCCTGCCCTGATAGCGCAGCGCCGCCAAAGGTTCGCCGAACAAGGTCGAAACCCGATAGGACACCGGCCACCGACCGCTATAGATGAAACGCTGCGCGATCAGACCGCCGCGCTTGCCTGGATTATCGTCTTCCAGTTCTTCGGGCGCCCGGTAGCGCACGCGGCCTGTCCGCCTGATGCGCACATAGGCACCTCGAACGCCATAGTCCGGCTTCACCACGACATAGTCGCCCCAATCGGCAACTTCGAATTTCGCATCTTGGGTGATGGGTGCCCAGCGCGGGATTGGAATATCCGCCGCCTCCAACACGCGATACTGCCGGCTCTTATAGTCCGACTGCCACTGCTGAAATGTGACACCACGCATGGGGCGAAAGTACTTTGCCCTCCCCAGTTCGACGGACACGGTTGGCCGGGTAAGCGTCGCCATCATCGCCATCGGATGGGGACGCGTGGTCGGTAAAACCGAGACGGCAATATCCGGCGCCAAGGCGCGAATGCGGTCACGCATTCCGACGATGTCGGAACTCGCAATCTCGCGCGGGTAATGATGGAGCAGAAGGTTGAGCTGCTTCATTTCTTCTTGCTCAGTACATCGTCGATCACGTGCCAACGATGGGTCGATCGACCTGTCTTGACGAGGCGCGTCAATGCCTTGGCCTTCACCTTTGCCCATTTTGCTCGGGCGCGACGACGCAGCACGCGCATCGCTTCTTCATCGTCCGTTCCATAAAGGCGTGCGCTGTTCAGGATGACCGGCGCCCAATCCAATCCGGTCTGCTGGCCAAGGCCGATGCCGATATCGCTAAGTTGCAGTCCGTTGGGAAAGGCCGGTGGAATAGGTTTCCCAGCGGCGACGAAACACAACATTGTCCTCAAGCATTTCTCGCAACGGCAACAATTGCGATCGGGGCCACTGATGTGAATGCAGACCCGCAAATCTTCCAGCGCCGTTGGATACCGACACAGAAGTGCTGCCTTATCCGTCCTCTCGTAAAGCCCTTCGTCGTTGCGGATGACCATCTCAGCGCCTGAAAGCAGCGGATCGAGCAACGGGTGGCTGCCGAAGAGTTCCCATGTGTCCCAGAAGTACGGCACCGATGAGCCGAGCAATCCGATGTCAAATCGCCCTGCAAACAACGAAAGACAGGCCGCCAGCCACGTTCCGTGCGAGATATCATCAAGCCCGACCACCTCGGCGATATTGGTATCGACGACGGCCATGGGGGCATCCCAGCTTTCGCTGATCCGTCGGAGATCGGTAGTCAACGCGTTAGGTCCGTCCGCACTCGAACGTTGTGTTCCCATACCGTGGATCATCATTGTTGCACCGATGTCGTGCCCGGCGGGCTCAGCGTCACCGGATACGTTTCGGCAAAGCGCGAGCAATGAGTCGAGGCCGCCGGTAAAGGCCAGGATCGCTTTGGGGCGCGGCTCTAGAGCGTGACGGGTTTCATCGTCGATCTCGTCGACCTCGAGGGTGAACGGTGTGCAGAATTCTGGCGCCGCGCGAAACCAGGCGCTTTGGTAATCCAACACATTGCGGAGCAGCGTTCTGCTGACCTTGCCATGAAAGCGCAGCGTGCCGCCGAGTCCCATCACCGGAAACAATGAGGCGATCAAAAACGGATCGTCATTGGCCAAGTCAGGTACCGCGAACGGCGCGTCGACACCAAATGTGATCTCCTTCGACCACACCGGCGAGCCTTGGTGGTTGGCAGAAAGATTCACTCTGTGATCGAGATTACCTTCCGCCAAGCGTTGCGTCTCGACGGAAACATCGACATCGGCAGGCCGATCGTTGCCGTCGGGAAAGCCAGGCCAGGTGAGCGATGCTCCAATCATTGCAAGCCGAGTCAGCCCCTCGCGTTCTTACCGCTTGCCGCGCAGCAAACCTCCGGCTCGCGCGCCGAGTGACGCGATGAAGCCTCTGGCAAGCCTCCGACGGTGCCTACGATCAACCCGCCTTCTGACCTGCTCCAGAACCTCCTGATGGACTCTGTCGATATCCGGCGAAGTAGCGGAGACGGCACTTGGCTCCAACCCAGCCTTCTCGCGGGCGACCGTGTGAAGGCGCACAAAGGCTTCCTGGTAGTGCCGAGCCCGCCCCGCTCTGTCAAAATCGTCGTAGCGTGATGCAGGCTGGGTGATGAAGGTTGGGTTTGTGTTGATCTCGTAGACCTGGAGCCGGCCATCGACGATCCCGTAGTCCATCCGCCCGAACTCAATCCTGGCCTTCTCAAAGATCGCAAGGGCCTCTTTCGCGTGGGGATTTGTCCGCAGATAGTCTTCATTTTCCCTTTTGGTGTCCGCTGCCCCCGTGCGCGATGCATATTTGATGTACCAATCATCGCTGACCACACAGTCCTGCGGAAATACCTCATCGCCGATCCGGAAGATCCCGTATTTGCGAAACCTGCCATCCGGGCCGGGTTTGGCACCGAATTCAACGACCAGCAAGTCGGATTCGTCTCCGCCTCTGGCAATCTGTCTCTTCATCGCGGCTTCGAGCTCGCCCCAATCATTCAGCAGGATCGGCGTATGGCGGCTGGCCCCGCTCTCAAGCCGAACAAAAGCCGGAAACGAGATATCGGGCGTGACTTCGCTAAACCTATAGACATTGAACCCGTTCATGCCATCTGCAGCCAAGTGGCGCAGCAGCCCATAGCGCCGAAGGCTGTCAACCGGGTGATTGAGCTGTAAAGCCCCCGGTTGTTCGGCCAAGATCCGCTGCCGGACGGCGGCCGCATCTTCGGCTTCTTGCAGGCTCAGCCTATCGAGGTCGGTCCAGATAAATGCGTCGCCCGCCTGCCCATCTACCAGGTCAAGCCGCTCGTAAGGAATGATCCTAACGGTGTCGTCGAGCGCAGGCCCGAAATAGCTTAGCAGTACCCCAACCGTGTAGGCATGTCGGGCGCGGCAAACGTAATAGATCATGACGTTCCCAGGTCTCGTCGGGACCCAAAGTCGTTGTGCGTTTGGCCAGTCAAATCCGGCATTTTTGCGGTGTTCGTTTCGGGAGACTTTTGGCGATGGAACATAGGTTTCTTTGCCGATAGACGCGGCTTGGCAAATCGACTAGGCCAAGTAAGACCATAGTTGCGGATATCTGGGTTGGAGGCGCTGGCGTGAAAAGACAAATCGAAAGCAGTATCGCAGATCTGACGGAATTGCGCCGAGATCTCCATACCCATCCCGAGCTTGGATTCGAGGAACACCGCACCGCCGACCTCGTTGCGAGCAAACTCTCCTCCTGGGGAATTGAAGTTCACCGGGGCCTTGGCAAAACAGGTGTCGTCGGCTCGCTTAAGGCAGGTTCGAGCGATCGTGCTATCGCCCTGCGGGCCGATATGGACGCGCTGGCGATGCCGGAATTCGCCGATCGACCGTATCGCTCGATACATCCCGGCCGGATGCATGCCTGCGGCCATGACGGGCATACGGTGATGTTGCTTGGCGCAGCAAAATATCTTGAAGAAACAAAGCACTTCGACGGGGTCGTGCATTTCATCTTTCAGCCCGCTGAGGAAGGTCGCGGGGGTGCCAAGGCGATGGTCGAGGATGGATTCTTCGATCAATTCCCGACCGATGCGGTCTACGGCATGCACAACATGCCCGGCCTGTCGACCGAACAGATCGCAGTGGTACCGGGCCCACAATTGGCGTCCTCAGACAGTTGGGAAGTTGTGTTCGACGGCGTAGGGACCCATGGTGCCAAGCCCCATCTCGGCCGTGACGCCATTACCGCGACTGGTCACTTTCTCACCGCACTCAACACCATCGTTTCGCGGCAGGTCGACCCGTTGCATGCCGCAGTGGTTAGTGCTTGTTCAATACAAGCGGGCGATCCCGAGGCATGGAACGTCATTCCCGAGCAGGTCACCATCAGAGGCACAGCGCGCGCCTATAGCGCCGAGAATCGCGATTTGCTGGAGCGAGAAATCGGCGCCTTGGCCGAAGGCGTCGCCACGATGTTTGGCATCCAAGTTGCCTATCGATTCATCCGTAGGATTGCCCCCGTGATCAACGACCAGGAAGCGACGTCGCGTGCACGTAGGGCTGCGGAGGCGATCGTGGGGGCTGCCAATGTCATCACTGACTTTCCGCCGAGTACCGCAGGAGACGATTTCTCGGTGTTTTCGTCCGTTGTGCCCGGCGCCTATGTCTGGGTCGGCAACGGTCCGGCGGTGGACGGCGCGCTACACCACAATAGCCGCTACGATTTCAACGACGACGCGATCCTCACCGGCGCCAGTTTCTGGGCAGAGCTGGTCGAACAAGAACTTGCCGCCGAGGCCTGATCGCGCTTCAACTTCCGACGATGTGGCTAACAACCTGATTCATCGACGTTTCTGCCGTTTGTTCGTCAGCGATTATCTGGCCTTGCCGCAAGGCGACGATGCGATCGGAAACAGCAAAGACATCTGTCAGCCGATGGCTGATCAGGATCACTGCAATGCTCTGACGCTTAAGCTCACGGATCAAATCGAGCACGTGGTCGACCTCGCGGACAGCCAGCGCCGCTGTTGGCTCGTCCATGATCACCAGCTTGGGCCCAAAGGTCAGGGCGCGAGCGATGGCCACGGACTGCTGCTGGCCGCCCGACAAAACGCCGACTGGCGACAGAACCGAAGGAATGCGGGCACCGAGACGCTGCAGCATCTTTTCGGCCTCGGCGACGATCTTGGGGCGATCGATCAACCCCGGAATGAAGCCCAAAAGCGATTTGGTGGGCTCACGACCCAGGAAAATGTTCGATGCGACATCCTGCTGTGGTGCAAGAGCGAGATCCTGATAGATCATCTCGATGCCAATCGAGCGAATATGCCCGGGCGTATCAAGCGTGACGTCTTTGCCATCAAAACGGATGGCGCCGCCGTCGGGCTCGTAAATGCCGGTAATCGTCTTCATCAATGTCGATTTACCGGCCCCATTGTCCCCGACCAACCCCACGACAGAGCCGGCCTCGACCGACAATGTGACACCGCGCAGCGCCTCCACCGAGCCGAAGCGCTTTTGGATACCGTCGAGTTCCAGAAGGCTCATCGTTCCGTCACCTTCCGATTGAACTGGTCGAGCCAGACTGCGAAGATCAGCACGGCGCCGATTGCCATCTGTTGGTAGTAAGATTGGACCGCCATCAGATTCAGGCCGTTTTGTAGAACTCCCATGATCAGTGCGCCGATCATTGTCCCGAAAATGCTGCCGCGCCCCCCAAAGAGATTTGTGCCGCCGATGATTGCGGCCGTGATTGCCGTGAGTTCGTAATTGAGGCCGGCGGTCGGGTCGCCAGCATTGACACGCGTCATGAAGATCAGGCCGGCGATTCCGGCCATCAGTCCCGAAAAGGCATAAAGCGAACGCCGATGCCGCTCGACCTGGATGCCCGTTGCGCGGGCCGCCTGCTCGTTGTCGCCGATGACCAGCGTGTGCTTGCCATATTTGGTATTGGCCAGAATGTAATGGGTAACGATCGCCACCGCGAAGAAGATGATCACTGGCATCGGAATGCCCAGCGGGCGCCCCTGCCCCAAATAAACCAACTCCGACGGCAGTCCGTAGATCGCCTGGCCGCTCGATATCACCAATGCTAGGCCGCGAGCGATGCCGAGCATGCCAAGCGTCACGATAAACGCGGGGATCCGTAGCCGGGTGATCAGCTGGCCGTTGACATATCCGGCGGCAAATCCGGCGAACAAGGCACCCGCGATGCCGAAGGGCCATGGCATGCCCAGACGGTCGACCAGAAACGCACCAAACACCGCCGAAAGGCCGAGTACGGAACCCAGAGATAGATCGAGTCCGGCGGAGGCAATGACATAGGTCGCGCCAATCGCCAGAACACCGATTGTCGCCGTGGCCAATAGGATGTTCAGGATATTGCTGGTCGTCAAAAAGAACGGCGACAGCACGCTCATAACGACGCAGAGCGCGACGAGCACTATCAGCGACTCGACGCGGAAATAGAAACGATTCTGCCGCGTCTTCGGCGTCGCGACGGGTGCGGTAGTCACCGGCAAAAACCCTTAATCTCAGTCGATTGGAGATTGGGGGCGAGACTTCGCCCGCCCCCGGCCAAGTCAGCCTTAGCGCACATACTCCAGCATTGGCTCCGACTCCACGCCTGACTCCAGCACTTCCTGCGTCAACACCAAGGTCGGCACATAAATGAACTCCGGCGTTTCCTCGCCCGCCAAAACAGCCGATGCGAATTCGACTGCTTGCGCACCGACCAGATAGGGAAGCTGTGCGACTGAGGCGTTGAGGCGGCCTTCCTGGATTGACTCGACGGCATCGCTGTTGCCATCGACACCGACGATCACGACATCATCGCCGACGCCGGCCGCATAGGCGGCCTCGACAGCGCCAAGCGCCATACCATCATTCGCGGCAAAGATCGCGACGAGGTCCGGGTTACGGGTCAGGATGTCGTTTGTGATATTGGCGGCGCGGCCACGGTCCCAATCGCCCGGCAGCGAGGCAACGATTTCCAAGCCCGGCGCCAGTTCGGCAAGCCGATCGGCAAAGCCCTGTGCGCGGCGCTGACCCGTGATATTGCCGGCCAAACCTTCGATGACCAGAACAGGTCCCGTTGCATCTTCGCCCAGAACGGTCACGACATATTCGGCACCCTGGGCGCCAGCCGCGACATTGTCAGAACCGATCGTAAAGGCAATGTCGACGCCGGCTTCCTCGGCAATCGCATGGTCGAGGTTGGCGTCGAGATCGACGACCGGAATGCCCATTTCGGTCGCTCGGCTGAGGCAAGGCAGCAGAATGGTCGAATTGATCGCCGCCGTGATCATCACGGCCGGGCTCCGCTCCAGCATCGTGTTGCAGACATTGAGCTGTGGTTCGGCAGCCTGATCGCTTTCCACGGCTTGCAAGTAGTATTCAACGCCGATCGCCGAGGCACCGTCGCTCACACCCTCTTCCATGGCACCCCAGAAGGGATTGGAAAGCGTCTTCATCAACACGCCATAGATCTGATCTTGGGCCAGCGCCGCTGTCGACGTCGTCGCAACAAGACCTGCAGTGAGTGTCAGCAGCAATTTGTTTTTCATGGTCCTCTCTCCTCCCAGTTTGATGGCCCTTGTCGGCCAGCGTCGGCTGAATGCCGAATTCAAGAAATCTCGACCGCCTTTGAGCGCAGGGTCGCGACGGTTTCGCGCTGCGCCCGTTTGCAGCCCACCGGCGGCAGTCCGCGCAACATCAGCTCCATGTCTCCCAGCAGTAGCGTGCCCATGCGTTTGAAAACGCTATCGATGGCGCCCGCGCGATGGGCCGAAAGCAAGATACCCTCGATGTCGCGAACTCTGTGGCCGGCAGGCATCGGTTCTTCCGGAAACACGTCCGTTGCCACGAGAATGTGCCCGCTTTCCACGGCATCGAGCATCGCATCGAAATTCACCACACCCGCGCGGCTGACAAGAATGAACTTGGCTCCCTTTTGCATGGACGCGAATTGTTCGACCCCTAGGAACCCTTCATTGCTGGCGGTGACTGTCGCAAAGACGAAAATGAAGCGGCTGGATGCCAGCACCTCGCCAAGCGACGCGGGTTGGCATTCCTCGGCGATCAGCACGTGATCAGGCAGCCAGGGATCATGGACCTTGATCGGGCAGCGAAATGGTTTTAGCAGCGGGCGAAAAGAACGAGCGAGATCGCCGTACCCAATAATCCCCACGGGTGCGTCGAATAGCAGTTCCGTACCGAGATTGCTGTCACCGCCAAAGACCTCATTGCCCTCGTGGAAGTCCCTATCGGCCTTCGAGATTCCCCGACCGAGATCGATCGCCATGCCAAGAGCCATTTCAGCGACGGTCTCGGTGAACACCGGACTGACGGAGAGCACGTGGATGCCCCGTTCAAAGCAGGTCTCGTAGTCAATGTTGCCGGTGAAATTGCCCTCAACATTGAGGATGGCTTTCAGATTTGGGGCAGCATCCAACCGCTCGCGCGACATCGCCGTCTGCCCCATCACGAACGTCGCAGATGGCAGGGTTTCGTCGACAAGTTCGGCGGGCATTGTGAACTGGTCGCATTCCACCAAATCGACGATGTCATGCAACCGCGCCAAATCCTGCGCAGTGAACATCAAGTCGAGGCTTCTTGGCCATGGATCGCACAGCGCGACCGGCTTTTGCATACAACACCTCAGATCGGTGGCACGGCCGCGGGGCCGAAAGAAGTGTCAGACTGTAAGGGGACCAAACCCGCCCCGTCAAATGTGATGCCATGGCAAATTCAGCCATTCAGATTGAAGAGACAATCGGCATTGATGTGGAATTGACTTTAATCCCTGCCCCAGTCGGTTTAATCACCCGCGAACACATTATTCGATAATGATAGCACCAATCTCTCCCGATTAGATTGCAAATTACGACTTTAAATATGTCAATTTCCTTACTATTCTTGTTTTGGTGGCGCTCTCTTTGGATCCGTAGTCCAGGATATGGCCATCACTTGAATGCGCTAGCTTCGCATCAAGACGGCAACAATAAGAAGATGTGAGGGAAGGAAATGGAAATGTTTTCTTTGGCTGGATTCTTTGCTGAACTGAATGACAAGTTCGAGGACCTCTTCTGCTTCGTTAGAGAAGCCGTGGACGATCTGACGAATGACGAACCACGCCTAGAACTGGAAGCAGTCGAGGCAGTCGACGAAGGCGGTGACGTCGGCTGGGGCGGAGACGACAGTTGGGACCATTTTGGTTTCGACTTCCCTAACTGTGACGAACCTGACGATGTTTGGGTTTGAGAAACCGAGGAGATCGCGTAGCTCAGCGACATTGCGGCCCTGATCCAAGTAAGCGGCCATAATTTGAGCTTCGACGTTTCTTGATTTGGTTGGCGGCCCCGGCAGTGTGCTCTTGCCTCGTCGTTGGGGCTGCCGATTTCCGCGCTCTATTGATGACTATCTCGGCCATGCTGAATTCGGTGGTGCGAGATCGTTCGACATGCCTTCAGTTTGCAGTATGGTAAGAGTCCATTCTCACATTGAGGCAATCCCAGGGAGCTTGCGGACTATGATGCGTATTTCGATGGTGAGTGTTGCCGCGCTGGCAGTGGCCTGTCTTTCAGGATCGGCCTGGGCGCAGGATAACGGCACGCTTGTAATTTCTACCTGGGGCTTCAACGGCGACTTGCTGGAAGAACATCTCTATGCGCCCTTCGAGGAAGAGCACGGTGTTGAGATCGTCATCGACAGCGGAAACAATGCCGACCGACTAAGCCGGGCGCGCATTCGAGACGGCGGCGATATCGATCTGATCTATCTTGCTGACGCCTTTACCCAACAAGCCATTGATGACGGATTATTCGCCGCAATCGATCGTAGCCAGATTCCGAATATCGAGCAGATCTATCCGATCGCCCAAGCGCCGCATGGCGAAGAGTATGGTCCCGCCTACACGGTCGGCCGATACGGCATCATCTATGATTCTGCTGCGACCGACACGCCGGTAACGTCTTGGGGGGATTTGTGGCGGGACGAGTTTGCCGGCCAAATTACCATCCCCGGCATCAACACTACGGCGGGCCAGCTCATCGTGATTGCCGCAGCCGATCAGGCCGGTGTCGATGCCTTCGAGGACCCGGATGCCGCATTCGCTAGTCTGGCTGAGCTCGCGCCAAATCTGCTCACGACGTATGGCCGTTCGTCCGAACTGGTGAACTTATTCGCCCAAGGCGAGGTGGTCATTGCACCAGCACAAGATTTCGCTTTTGGCCGTATCCAGGATGCAGTACCAACCGCTGTTTGGGCGGAACTGGACGAAGGCGCGTTCGCCAATCTGAACGCGATCAATGTGTTGGCATCTAGCGATCAACTCGAGCTGGCCCACGCCTTCATAAACTGGCACCTCGACGCCGACGTCCAACAGACCATGGCCGAAGTCGGGGTCGATGCGCCAGTAAATGTCAACGTACAGCTTGACCCCGAAACCGCCGCCCGCTGGACGTATGGGCAAGCCGTTATCGACAGCCTTCGCACACCCGACTACGCCCAACTCAACGCGGTCCGGGACGACTGGACCGATCGCTGGAACGATGTGATCGCCCAATAGGTACGCACTAGGCGTCATACTTTGAGTGTTCGTGAGGCCGGCACCGTCCTGGTGCCGGCCGACAGACTGATCAAGACTTCACAATGAGCCGGGTGTTGCCATGGCTGCTGGTGATGCCCGCCACTTTAGTGATCCTGATCCTGCTTGTCCTGCCGCTGCTGGATACGGTCAGCGTTACCTTTATCCAGCAGGAAGGCGTTTTCGCCGGCTATCAGGAATTCTTTGACCGCCGCTTCAATCGCGTTGTTCTGTGGCGTACGGTCAGGATCGCGCTGATCGTGACGGCGATTGCGGTCGCGATTGGGTTTCCAACCGCCTATTTCATCGCCCGCGCCCCCCGTTCCTGGCGCGGGATTCTGATTGTCGCATCGGTCTTCCCACTTCTGACCAGCACGGTCGTGCGGTCCTTCGCCTGGATCGTCATTCTCGGCCGCAATGGCATGATCAATGAGACGCTGATGTGGTTGGGGCTAACCGGCGAGCCGTTGTCGATGCTCTATACAGAGGGCGCGATTATCGTTGGCCTCGCGTACCTGTTCTCGCCGCTCATGATTCTGTCGCTGGTCGGCGTCCTGGAGAATATCGACAAGAGCGTGGTGGAGGCGTCGATTTCACTGGGCGCCTCGCCGACCAAGACCTTCTGGCGTGTGATCCTGCCTCTCGCAATGCCGGGTGTCATCGTTGGCGCGGTGCTGGTCTTCACGGGCAGTTTTACGTCCTACACAACCCCCGTGCTCCTTGGCGGACAGCGCAACACCGTCCTTTCCACCCTAATGTTCCGCCAAGCGATGGTCGAGTTCGACTGGGTGGCCGCGTCAACGATCGCGGTGATCATGATGGTCGTGACCATAACCGTCGTGCTGACCATGTCGCGGGTCGCCCGCCGCTTAAATCCGGCCGCAGCCTGATGCGACGGTACAGTCCCATTCTGGCCATCTCCGCCATCGCTGTGTTTATCTTCTTGCTGGGCCCGTTGGTGATCGTGGCAGCGGCCTCTGTCAGCAATACGGAGTTCTTGGCATTCCCGCCGCAAGGTTTCAGCCTGCGCTGGTTCCAAAATATATTTGATGTCAGTGCGTTCGGCGACACATTTCTGATATCGCTTCAAATCGCGGTTCTCAGTGTATTTCTTTCGCTGCTGATCGGCGTTCCAGCCGCCTATGCAATGAGCCGGTTTGGCTTCGCATTGCCCAAGGCGCTGGCCAGCTTCTTCGTGTTGCCGATCCTAGTCCCGCAGATTGTGTTTGGTTTCTCGCTCTTGAGCGCTATCAGCGTCGATTTTGACTTACCAGTGATCCCCACCTTGCTGATCGGCCACACGATAATCGTGCTGCCCTACTCCATCCGTGTGGTTGGGGCCAGCTTGGCCACGTTCGATTTCAGCGCCGAAGAAGCGGCAATCAGTCTCGGCTGCCCACCGGTTAAGGCATTCTTCACGATTGTGCTGCCGAACATCCGTGGCGGGATCCTCGCGGCGTTCATACTCGCCTTCATTACCTCGCTAAACAACGTGCCGGTGTCCTTGTTCCTGACCGGACCAGGCGTCAGCACGCTACCAATTCAGATGCTGACCTATGTTGAGAACTTTTTTGATCCTACCGTGGCCGCACTGTCGGTGCTGCTTATGGTTCTGACGGTCCTAGTCATGGCCCTGGTCGAAAAGACCCTCGGCCTTGGCTATTTCGTGCGCTGAGAGCCTTTGCCGATGACCAAATCGCTTAACCTATCCGGCATCTCTGCCCATTACGGCCGAACGCAGGTCCTGAAGGATCTCGACCTGGATGTGAAGGCCGGGGAGTTGGTCTCGCTGCTCGGCGCGTCGGGCTGCGGCAAGACAACGACACTGCGCCTGATTGCTGGCTTTCTTCAAGCGACGGGTGGGCAAGTACTGCTCGACGGGCAAGATATCTCCGGCGTTGCCGCCCACCGACGGGATATCGGGCTCGTTTTTCAGAACTATGCCCTCTTTCCGCACATGTCTGTCGCAGACAATGTCGGCTTTGGCCTAAAGCAGCGCGGCGTTGCCGGCCCAGAGCGTGGCGCACGAGTTGACGAGATGCTTGGCAAGGTGGGGCTGGACGCGTTTTCGGATCGGTTGCCGGCGGCCTTGTCCGGCGGCCAAAAACAGCGCGTGGCGCTGGCCCGCGCTCTTGTCATCAAGCCATCGTTGCTGCTGTTCGACGAGCCGCTGAGCAATCTGGACGCCAAACTGCGCGTCGATATGCGGGTTGAAATCCGCGAACTACAGCGCGCGCACGATATCACAGCCATCTACGTTACCCATGATCAGGAGGAGGCATTCTCGATCTCCGACCGCGTGGCGATTATGGACGCCGGCCAAATCAGCCAATACGACACGCCCGAGACGCTTTATCGGCGACCTGCCAATGCCTTTGTGGCGAATTTTGTCGGCTTTGAAACCATGATCGATTTGCGTGTCACTGGCCGGTCGGGCGGGCACGTCAGCGTGGAAGGCAGAGGAGCGAACTTTAGCCTGGACGAAAATGTCTGGGGCTCGGTGCCGGACGCCTTTACCCTCGGGGCACGAGCGGACGGCCTGCGTGTTGTTGAAGCGAACGAAAGCGAAGGCCTGCCGGCAACGCTCACCGTGCGCACCTATCTCGGCCGCTCCTATCACTACCGCGCGGAAACACCGTTGGGCAGTGTCCTTGCAAACGGCCCGATTGATCGGCACTTCAGCGAAGGAGATCAGGCAAGATTAGTACTCGTACCTGAACAGTGCTGCATCCTGCCGGCGACCGCATGAGCAGCACCCTTTTCACGAACGGCATCATCGTCACCGTCGATCCGGCGATGACGGTCCATTGGCCCGGCTGCTTGCTGGTCGAGAACGGCACGATCACCGCTATCGGATCTGGCGAACCAGAAACAACGGCCGATGAAACGATAGATCTCGCCGGGGACATCGTGATGCCAGGGATGGTTAACACCCATTGCCACCTTGCCATGTCGCTGTTTCGCGGTTTGGGCGATGACGAACCCAACCGGCTAAAGCGCTACATCTTTCCGCTCGAAAAGCGCTTCGTCTCGCCGGAGATGGTGCGCATCGGCAGCTTGCTGGCGGGGATCGAGTTGGCTGAAGGCGGCGTCACGACCGTCGCCGATATGTACTATTTCGAAACCGAAGTCGGCCGCGCATTGGAGATGCTCGGCATGCGCGGCGTAGTGGGCCAAACGATTGTCGACTTCGATGCGCCTGATGCACCAACGACGGACGACGGTTTTGCCCTGTTTGACCGTTTGGCGGCCGAGTTTCAAGACCATCCGACCATCACCCCTTCGATTGCTCCCCACGCCCCCTACACCACCGGGCTGGAGATTTTGCGGCGGGTCAATGAAGTGTCGGAAGCTTCTCGCGCGCCGGTGCAGATCCACCTTGCCGAGATGGATTTCGAGAACGCATGGGTGCGCAAGCACTGCGACGGTTCACCGGTTGACCTGCTAGAACAGGCAGGGCTGCTAAGATACGGGGTCGTGGCCGCCCACTGCCTTTGGGTCGAACCGCGCGACATTGCGAATTTGGCGCGAGGCCGTGTCGCGGTTGCCCATAATGCAGGTGCAAACGTCAAGGGTGGACGCGGTATTGCGCCAGTTCTCGACATGCTTGCCGCGGGCGTGACGGTGGGCTTGGGCTCCGACGGACCGATGAGCGGCAACACGATCGATCTGTTTGCGCAAATGTCACAAGTCGCCAAGCTGCAAAAGCTGCGGGCAAAAGACCGCACGGTAATGTCCGCTCAGGATGTCGTGCTGCTGGCAACGATCGGCGGTGCGCGGACACTCGGACTGGATGACAAAATCGGGTCGCTGGAGGTGGGCAAACAGGCCGACATCGTTCGGGTCAGACGCGATGCTGCGCGCCTGCATCCATTGCACGATCCCTACGCCGCGCTGGTCTATGCCGCCATTGCCTCGGATGTACGTGACGTGATGGTTGCCGGTCGGTTCATCGTGCGCGATGGCCGTGTGGAGAATGTGGACCGGGCCGGGATTCTGTCGGAAGCAGGCGCATTGGCAGATCGCATGAGAGAAGCGCTCTCATAAGGGCAGCCTACACGACCCAATGGCGATGCTTACCTGTGATGGCAGGCCAACTGACGGCCATCGTCTCGGTCGGATAGTGGTGGTTCTTGCTGACGACAGATGTCGGAAGCCAAGGGACAGCGGGGGTGGAACCGACAGCCCGTTGGCGGGTTCAGAGGACTTGGTACTTCGCCGGCAATCACAGGGCGATCGGCGCGGCCGGCATGCGGGTCAGGCACCGGTGCCGCGTCAAGCAGCGCTTCCGTATAGGGGTGGCGCGGAACGGAGAAGAGCTGCCTGGTCGGCGCAGTCTCGACGATCTTGCCAAGATACATCACGGCGACCCGTCGGCTGAGATGCTCGACCACCGCCAAATCGTGGGAGATGAGCAGGAACGCCAGCCCCAGCTTTGCTTGCAGCTCAGCCATCAGGTTGACGACTTGGGCCTGAACCGAGACGTCGAGCGCAGAAAGCGGCTCGTCGGCGACGATCAAGTCTGGACCTAACGCAAGGGCCCGTGCCAACCCGATCCGCTGGCGCTGTCCCCCTGAAAACTCATGGGCGTGAGCCCCCATTCGATCGGGGGAAAGACCGACCTGGTCTAGCAACTCGGCCACCTTTGCGCGTCGCGAGCTGCGGTCGCCAATACCGTGAACCAGAAGTGGCTCGGCAACGATATCGCGCACTTTGAGACGCGGGTTTAGGGAGCTGAATGGGTCCTGAAACATGATCTGGACCCGACGACGAAACGGCTTCAGCGCGCTCCCCTTCAGGGCCGTAATGTCAGTGCCGCGATAGAGAACTTGTCCGTCAGTGGGGTCAGCCAGCCGAACCAAAACCCGCCCGACCGTCGATTTACCGCAGCCGCTCTCGCCGACAAGGGCAACTGTTTCGCCGGTTTGGACCGTAAGCGACAGACCGTCGACGGCTCTTACGCTGCCAACCTTCCGACGCATCAGGCCGCGCCTGACATCGAATAGTTTGACGAGGTCTCGAACCTCCAGCAGCGCCGGCTCGCTCATGCGTCACCCTCGCGGACGACGCGATGCCATTCCCAACAGGCAACCACGTGACCCGGTCCAGCCTCGTCGAGTGGCGGTGCCTGCGCGCTGCATTTTTCCGTCGCGAAGGCACAGCGCGGGGCAAAGCGGCATCCGGGCGGCATGGCATCCAACGGCGGTACAGCACCAGGTATCTCCGCCAACTTGTCGGGCGCCTCATCGCCATTCCTCGGGTGCGGCATCGAGGCAAGCAAGCCGCTTGTGTAGGGATGGGCCGGCCGGTCAAACAGCTCATCGACCGGCGCTTCCTCGACCTTGTTTCCCGCATACATGACCAGCACCCGATCGGCCATTTCGGCAACCACGCCGAGATTATGCGTAATCAGGATTGTCGCCGCATTGGTATCGCGCTGCAGTTCACGAATGAGATGCAGGATCTGGGCTTGGATCGTGACGTCGAGCGCCGTTGTTGGCTCGTCAGCGATCAGCACCTCCGGATCACACGCCAGAGCCATGGCGATCATGGCTCTTTGCCGCATGCCGCCGGAAAGCTGGTGCGGATAGTCGTGTAGCCGGCGCTCTGGGTCAGGGATGCGGACCTTTGCCAGAAGTTCCGTCGCCTTTTCCTTCACCTGGCTCGAGCGCATCTTGCGGTGCCGACGCAGCACCTCGCCGATCTGCTTACCGATGTTCATCACCGGGTTCAGTGCCGTCATCGGCTCTTGAAAGATCATCGACAGCCGATCGCCGCGTATCTCGCGCAGATCTTCGTCGGACAGCCGCAGCAGATCCTGTCCGCGAAAGGTCGCACTACCGCTTTCAAGGCGCACCGGAGGATTGGGAAACAGGCGCAAAACCGACAGGGCAAGCATCGACTTGCCGCAGCCGCTCTCACCCACGATGCACAGCGTTTCACCGGCGCTGAGGTCGAAAGACATACCGTCGACGACGGTCATTGGCCCGGCCTCGCCATCGATGACGGTGGTCAGGCCACGGACGGCCAATATCGGATCGGCAGATGCCTCGTTCATCTAATCGCGGGCATCCGCTGCGGCCGCAAGGCCCTTTTCAAAGGCGTCGACTAGATGATCGGTCGCCGCCTGATCGTGGGCAAGACTCACAGCATGGTGCGAGAGTGGGTTGCCAAGCGTCACGACGTTGCATTGCTCAAACGCTTTGATGAAAGCGCCGTAGGCCGCTCGATCCGCGGAAGCTGCGCTGCGATAGTCTGACGGCGCTTGCTTGGCAAAGAACCAATGGATGTGGGAACCACACGCGGTCATGATGGCTTCGATACCGGCCGCCTGCGCTCGATCGGCAAAATGGGTCGCCAGTTGGGCGGCAAGCGCCTCAATGGTCGTCAGCACGGATCCGTCAGCAAGCGTCTGCAAGGTGGCCAGGGCTGCAACCATCGACATCGCATGACCATTGAAGGTTCCGACAAAGGCCGGCCCTTTCCCCGGTTCTGTCATGCGCATCAGCTCTTCGCGGCCGGCCAAAGCTGCAAGCGGATAGCCGTTGGCCAGAGCCTTTCCATAGGTTGCCAGATCTGGGGTCACCCCGTAGCGCGCTTGCGCTCCGCCCAGCGCGACGTTGAAGCCGGTCAGCAGTTCGTCAAACAGCAATACGATACCGCGCTGGTCGCACAATTCACGTAAACCCTGGAGGTACTCGCTGGTCGGCTCGATCACGCCAATATCGATCATGACCGGTTCGAGCAACAGGCACGCAATCTCCTCCGCATTCTGCTCGATGCGCTGCTTGGTCCTTTCGAGGTCGTTGAACGGAACGACCAGCACGTCATCGACCAGATCGGTACGCAGGCCGGTCGTACCAGCCAATGGGGTGATGCGGTTGACCGTACCCGCCTTGGTGACGTCCGCCCAGACACTGACGAACAGCTCGTCACTCCAACCGTGATAGGCACCCTCGACTTTAGCGATTCTGCGCCGGCCGGTGGCATGTCGCGCCAGTTGCAAGGCGTGCTGCACGGCCTCGGTGCCTGTATTGGTAAAGCGCACCATGTCCATCGTGGGAACCAGGCTCAAAAACAGCTCGGCCACATCCACGGAGAGTGCTGTTTCGACCCCGGTCGTCATCCCACGATCGATCGCCTGCCGTACGGCGTCTTGAACCGTAGCGTGATTGTGGCCCAATAACACCGCGCCATTGCCCATGACCATGTCCAACCACTGGCGGCCATCGGCGTCGGTCAACCAAGGCCCATCGGCCGCCTGGAAATAGTAGGGATGGGGCAATCGGGCGCGTGTGTTGGAGTTCACGCCTGCCGGCACCGACTGGCGCGCACGCTCGAAAAGGGCGGAAGACGCGTCCGTCATGCTAGCTAAGCTCCGCGCCGGCCAGGTCTCCGATCATGTAGCCATAGTCGCCAGGCTGGACGAGATTGCGCGACAGGTGGCTCAAGATCATGATCCCCTGCTCCACCGGATTGATGATCTCTTCGAGCTGGTCGAACGTGTAGGGGCTGAAGACGCGGCCAAGGACGGCACCGCCGGCAATCTCCTCGCCGAGCGGCGGTGCCTCGGTCTCCAAGAAGCCACCCTGTCCCGGCCGAACAAGCGTGATGGAATGGACCACAGTTTGCGAAGGCGGCGGCGCGGGGTCTTCGACGATGGCGCCAAGATATCGCAGCATATTCAATACGCCATCGACCCCGCGCTTAACATATGGCGCCTGGTCGACGATCCCGCCGCCCAACTCGATGACTGAGGCCGGGATACCGCGCTTGTCCACTGTGACCGACTTTGTCGTGCCGCTATACGTGGTGCCTGTCAGACCTTCTTTGGGCCGGTAAAGAACTGTCGAGCCAAAGGACCGCGACAAGCCTTCGTCGTTCAACAAATAGACATAATCGACCGTTGGTCGGTCGGTACCCGAGTGAAGATCGATGTGAACGTCGATCTTTTCCAAGAATTCCCGACTGATGGCTTGGGCCAAAAGGTCGGAAAACCACCCGCCTGGCTCGCCGGGAAAAACTCGATTGAGATTGAGCTCATCGATCGGCGTGAAGCGGTGATTAACCGCAAAGGCCCATGGGTTGGCCACCGGCAGGATCAGCAGCCTGCCGCGCAGCGGCAGATCTGCCAGAAGACGCGACAGTTCCAGGATAATCTGCGCGCCGGTCGGCTCATTGCCGTGGATAACGGCGCTGATGCCGATCGTCGGACCGTCGCCCTGCCCGCCGACGACCTCATGCAGATGCAAACAACCCTCGCTGCCATCGGCCATGTTGGTGAATACCGGGCGACGCAGATTGATCTCGTTCACGTGCTTCCTCCAAAATGGGTTAGTCGGCGATGGCGGTACGGCGGCCCCGCCGCCCCGAGGTGACCCGGCGCGGGTCGAGAAGGTCGCGCAACCCATCGCCGAAGAGATTGAAACCGAGGACAGTCAGCATGATGCACAGGCCGGCAATGGTGGACATCCACGGGTCAGCACGCAGAAACCGCATGCCGTAAGACAAGGTCCAACCCCAGGTCGGCGTCGGTGGCTCAACGCCGATGCCAAGGAAACTCAGACCTGACTCGGCGACAATTGCGGTGCCGATGCCCAGTGTCGCCAACACCGTGATTGGGCCAAGACAGTTTGGCAGGATGTGGACGACTAGAATTCGAGCCCATGAGGCGCCGACCGCTTGAGCAGCGGCGACATAGTCGATCTCGCGCTGGCTGAGCGTTATCGCGCGCACCACGCGGGCATACTCGGTCCAGAACACGGCAGTGAGGGCAACCATAAGATTGGTCACGCCCGGACCAAGAGCGGCAACGACCGTCAGCGCCATAATCAGCGGCGGGAAGCCGAGGAACACATCGACGATACGGCTGACGATTAGGTCAAACAGGCCGCCGAAATAGCCGGATGCCAGGCCCACAACCGTGCCGATGATTGCTGCCAATCCAACCGAGACGACAGCGACGCCAATCGAGATTCGTGCGCCGTACAGCAGCCGGGTCCATAGATCGCGCCCGAAATTGTCGGTGCCCAACCAGTGTTCCGCGCTGGGCAACGAGAACCGGTTGCGCATATCCATTTCTTCGAGCTGATAGGTCGTGACCCAAGGGGCAGCAATCGCCAGCAAGACGATAACCACAACGATCGTACCGCCGATCAGCAACGACGGGTTGCGCAGCAGCTTTCTCATCGTCGCTCAGTCATAGCGAATACGCGGGTCGATCGCGGCGTAGGCCAGGTCGACGATTAGGTTCACCAACGCGAACATGAGCGCGAAGGTCAGTACCACGCCCTGGATCAACGGGATGTCACGCTGATTGATCGCGGCGACGCTGAGCTGGCCCAATCCAGGCCAGCCGAAGATACCTTCCGTCAAGACTGCTCCACCGAGCAGAGCGCCGAACCGCAGCCCAATCATGCTGGCCACCGGAAGCAGCGCATTGCGCAAAACATGCGCCAATGTGATCCGAGACGGCCCCAATCCCTTGGCATGGGCGGTGCGCACGAAATCCAGCGACAACGTATCTAGCATGGCACTGCGCACGAGCCGGCTAATGATGGCGGCGGCTCCAACCCCAAGAGTAATAGCCGGCAAAGCAAGATGGGCCAGACTATCCAGCAACACACCCGGATCGCCCCGGAAGAGCTCGACAATCGCGACCAGTAGCGGCTCACCCCGCCCGATGGCCGGCAGCCAATCGAGCGTCACGGCGAACAGGAACATCAGCAGGATGCCCATCCAAAACACCGGCATCGAGATGCCGAGCTGGGCGAAAAGCATGGCCAAAATGTCGGAGATACGTCCATGCCGGATTGCCGCCAAAATCCCCAGCGGGACACCGATTAGGATCGCGATCAGGAGGGCGACGATCGCCAGTTCCAGCGTGGCGCCGAGGCGGCCGCTGACCGCCTCGAACACGCTTTGGCTTTGGAACAGGGAGTAGCCGAGATCGCCTTGCACCAGCTTGCCGATATAGGCGGCAAACTGGACCGATAGCGGCTGATCGAGCAGCAGTTCGCGGCGCAGCGCTTCAAGCTGTTCGGGTGTGCCCTCTTGGCCGAGTAACACCAGCGCCTGATCGCCGCCGATGACGTTCAGCATCACGAAGACGAGCACCACGATCCCGAACAGCATCGGGATCATGAGCAGCAAGCGCCGCGCCGTGTAGCCGATCACAGGTTAAGCGATGGTCGCACCACCCCCTGGTCCCGTTCCAAAAGCCTAATTGTCCATCAGGCTGCGCATCATCCCGCGCGGGTTGGGCTCGTAGCCCACAATCTCGGGCGTGTGGAACACCTGATACCCTTGATAGGAGATGATGTAGTACGGCACCTCGTCGGCGATGATCTGGGCCGCCTCCTGATAAGCCGCCGTGCGGCCCTCCGGGTCCAAGGTTGTGCGACCACGGTCCAATGCACCGTCCAATGTCGGGTTGGCATATCCGCCCCAATTCAGGGCGCCGCCGCTATGCAGTTGGCCGTAGAGCAGCCGGTCGGGATCGACCAAATTGAGCCAGCCGAGCAAAGCGATCTCATGTTGGCTTTCGCGCACGGCGCCTGAGAAAGACGGCCAGTCTGAGATGCTGACTTGCGCATCCACTCCGGCGGACCGCATGACATTTTGGATGTATTCAACCGCCTGGATGCGATTGGGATCTTCGCTGTGGGTCGACAGAGTAAGCGTTAGGTTTTCCCCGTCCTTCTCCAGTATGCCGTCACCATTGCTGTCCGCCCAGCCAAGCTCCGCCAGCAAGTTGGCTGCTGCGTCCGGGTTGAAAGTTGGTTGGCTGATATCCGGCGAATAGGCAGGCCAGGACGGCAACAGGACCGAGCTGGCCACCACATCGACACCTTCATAGATGGCGTCGACGATCGTTTCCTGATCGACCAGCATTGAGAGCGCCCGGCGCATTTGCGGATCGCTCAGCAACGGAACTTCGGTGTTGAAGTTAAGATAGGTGACGCCGAGACCGCCCATGATCGCGGCGTCAATGTCGCTTTCATCGGCCAGCCGTTGAATGTCAGCCGGCGACAGTGGCGATTGGATGAGGTCGAGGTCGCCAGCCTCGAAAGCCTGTGCGCGGGCCGTATTGTCAGGCACGACGATGAAATCGATTCCGGCCACGGATGGCTCGCCAGCCCACCAGTCGGGATTGGGCTCCAGAGAGATGGTGCTCCCGCGCTCCCAGCTTGCCAAACGGAAGGGTCCGCTGCCGACTGGGTCGGTACCAATATCAGCGCCGCCCTCGACCACGTTGGCCGGTACGATACCGATATCGAGATAGCTCAGCAGCGGTGCGTAGGGTTCTGAAAGCGTGATGCGGACGGTATTGTCATCGGCGGCGACGATCTCGCTGATTGGCGTGAAAAGCGAGCGCCACCGCGAAGCGAGATCCGGGTCGAGGATGCTTTCAAACGTGTAGACAACGTCCGCGGCCGTCACCGGCGAACCATCGTGAAAGGTAACTCCGTCGCGCAGATTGAAGATCCACACCGTCGGCTCGGGGTTTTCCCAACTCTCGGCCAAGCCAGGTGTCGCCTCCAATGTTGGCGACAGTTCAACGAGCCCGTCATAGAGAAGATTGGCCACGCGATAGGCGGTTGTGTCACGCATCACTCTGGGGTCGAGCGTCCCCGCGTCCACGTCTGCACCAACAGTGACTGCACCATCCTGCGCAAAGACTGGTGTCGCCGTCAGACCGACGGAAAGCGCCGCAATCGCGGCCCCACAAGACAATGTGCGAAGCATCCCCCATCCCCCTGTTCTCAGATTGTAGAATGAATTTATTAAATCATGGGAAGGTTAGCCCCGCAATGATGGGCAGCTATGCGCAAGCGGTCCCCACCCCCGTCAAAGCGGCGCGAGATTGAATCGTTCGAGCACCATATCGGCGGTCTGGAGTGCCCCTTCGACCCAGCCATGGGTCCCGGAATAAGCTTCGCCACAGATGTACAGCGGATGCTGTCGGGATGGCTGGACGATTTGCGGAATCGCGTCCTGGCTGTTGACCCCAACATTCCAGAAATGCCAACCGCCGCCGAACGGATCGTCGTTCCAATCGCGATATGCGGCATCCACTATCTCGGGCGCCGGAGAAACCCCATGCAGAAGCGACAATTGACGCGATGCCTCGTCCAACAAGCGCTCGGGAACGCGGTGCTGGCACCAGCGATCCGTGTTTAGGTCCAAACATGATCCGGTCATCATGGTCGCCGGCTGAACGTCAGCGTCACCAGAAGCGCTTGCATTGGCTGGAAGCGGCCGTAATGCGTCCCAGTAACCGCGTACTGCACCGCTATTGTAAGACCCCATCAGCATCGCCGACCCGTCGGTTACCGGTCGGCCATCGGTTCGGGGCCAATAATATACCTGGCGGATAGGCAAGTCGGTCGTCGAGACACCTTGCTGGATCGGGTCAGCCGACCCTCCACCAATCGAGCGCCACCAAGGTTGCTGGTAGGTGGCAAACAGTTTCATGGCCGGAACCGGCGTAACCGTCGCGAGTAGGTTCGAAAACTCGCGCAACAGGGCGCTTCCAGGAGACAACAATTCCAACGACCGCTTTGGCATGGCAAGGATGATCGACCCGGCGCGAGACGTGCCCATGGAATGCTGAAGCTCAAAGGCGTCGCCATCCCACTCCATCGCTGTGATCCGGGTCGCAAGTCGGATATCGCCGCCTTGTTGCAGGAAGAAGTCAGCCAGCGTTTCTGGAATATGCTGATAGCCCTGAACAAAAGCGCGATGGCCCGAAGTCACCCCGTGGGATTCCAGGTACAAGTTGATGCCATCGACGGCATTGAGGTTCCTAACCACAGTCCCGTAGCCGCTGGCGTCGACAAATAGATTCCGCGCCTCATTGCTCATGACACGCAGCATCACGTTCCAGAGCCCCTGGTCTCGCAAGGGGACACCGTCGAACACGGCCTCACGTGCCATGGCGCGACGTGCTTCTCCGGTCAGACTTAGGTCGGTTATGCCAGGAACGATACGATCGATAGCCTGTACCGCAAGCTGAAACGGCGCGATCCCTCTCTCACTTTGCGCAAGCCGATAGGGAACGCTTTCTGGCGCGTCGACAAAATCTGACATGCGCAAACGCGTGCCTCGCAAGTAGGCAATATTTTGCGGCTGCGAGCCAGGGAATGGGTAGGTCTGGATTTGTTCGTCTTCTGGCAAGTTGCGATCAAGGGCGTCGATCAATCGAACCAACCTTTGGTGAATCGGTGGCAGGTACCGCATGCCCCCCAATTCGGCGACCATATTGGAGATACCGGGTGGCCTCGCCGACAGTAAACGGCCGCCGATATGGTTGCCTTGCTCGAAAACAACAATGTTGAGGCTGGGGTCGGCTTGTTTAAGCCGCCAGGCGCAGTAGACCCCTGATATACCGCCGCCCACGATGGCAACGTCGATGTGATCGCTGCCGGGGGCCTGTGCACTCGCCCGGCCAGCAGGTGAGGTTCCGAGCCCTGGAAAAACTCCTGCCGCTCCAACGGCACCGGCACTTTTGATCAGCGTCCGTCGGGTAACCCGGCCAAAGGTCATCTAATCCCCCAAGTCTAAAGATTCCTTGGGGAGTATCGCAGCGCGAACGGGAGGCAGCAATCCTCGACCGGTTACCGCCAGCCTGCGCTTCTATCAAACCTTAGCGCTGGACCGTGATGGGGCTGATTTCCAAGCCGTCCGACCCTTCGCCCGCGTTGAACACCCGTGTGATGCTCCAGTCCGACGTATCGATCTCGACGACGCGAGCGGCGTCCTGCGCGCCTGCATAAAGCATCGAACCGTCAGGCGCGAACAGCAGCGATGCTGGCGCGATGGCTCCGACCGGCTCCAGGTCGATGGCGGCAATCTCCTGCCGGCTTTCGGGATCGATAATGACCACCCGGTCACCCCTGAGGTCAGCGACCGCGACCATATCACCATCCGGGCTGAACCGGACGCGGATTGGCAAGAAGCCAACATCGAGCGTCTCTACTCGGCTCATATCGACAGTGTCGAAGATGATAATGTTCTCAGACTGATTATTGCCGACCCAAAGCTCGGCCCCGTCCGGGCTCACAAATACACCTTCCGGCCCCTCATTGGCCGCCACCGTCTCCAGCAGTGTCATCGGTCCGGTTTCGATCACCGATATGGTGTTCGAGCCACGGCTGGTGACGTAGGCAATCGATGAGTCCGGCGACAGGGCAAGCAAGTGCGAGCCGATTTGGTCAGTCGCGACAGAACCGGTGACTTCACCCTCACCGACTTCGACCCGTATCACGTCCCGCGTTTCCTCGGTCGTCACGATTACGGCATCGCTGTCCCCCAACCAGGCAATGCCGTGAGGGGCTAGGTGCGGGTCGATATCTATGGTTTCGATCAGGCTCGCAGTTGCAACGTCAAAGACGTTCAGTTCTCGTCCGATGTACCCATCCTCAAGGTATGAAACGACGACAACCATTGTTCCGTCTGGCGAGACAGCGACTTCGTGAGGTGAAGGGCCTGTTTCGGGACGCGCAACTTCCTCACCACTCTCAAGATCAATAAAGCTGACAGTTCCTTCGTACTTGTTTGCGACGATCAAAGTGTCAGCCAGCGCCGGCGTAGACAGGGCGGTGACAAGGAGTAGTGAAAGAAGTGTGCGCATATGGATTCCTGATGCGTTCAACTATACGAGTGAGCAGATATTATTTTAACGTCAAATCGCTATCTACTGATGTAGTGAACCCGCGGCGTCGGTCAAGCAGGATCCATTTCAGATAATCGGAGGCGCGAACCGAGCCAGCTAAACGATCGCCTGCTCCAGGTCCTCGATCAGATCGCCAACGTCTTCAAGACCGATAGAAATGCGGAGCAAATCCTCTGGCGTGTCACTGTCATTGCCTTCGATCGTTGCCCTGTGCTCGATCAGGCTTTCAACACCGCCCAACGAGGTGGCGCGAATGATCAACTTACACCGCTTCGCCAGATTCAGCGCAGCTTCGCCACCGCCGGCGAGCCGCAAAGAAAGCATGCCGCCAAAACCGCCTGTCATCTGCCTAGCCGCAATCGCATGCCCTGGGAAGCTCTCCAACCCGGGATAGCAGACCTGGGCGATCTTGGGATGGTTCTCGAAATGGCGGGCGATCGTCATTGCCGATTGGCTGCATTGGCGTACACGCACGAACAGGGTACGCATGCCTCGCTGCAACAACCACGCTTCAAACGGACCAAGTATTGCGCCGGCCAGATAGCGAAGCTGGCCGAGCCGCTCCCACAGAGCGTCCTCCTTGGCGGTGACAATAGCGCCGGCCACCACATCGGAATGACCGTTGAGATACTTTGTCGCCGAGTGGACTACCAGATCGGCGCCATGTTCGATCGGTCGGGTCAGTACCGGCGAGGCGGCCGTATTATCGACCGCTAAGATAGCCCCTACCCCATGGGCGATGCCTGAAGCAGCCTCGATATCGGTTACAGCCCAGAGTGGGTTGGCCGGCGTTTCGATATAGATGAGCTTCGTTGTTCCTGGACGTACCGTTGCGTCCAGTATTTCCAAGTTCGTCGTGTCGACGAAATCGACCTCCAGCCCCCAGCGCACGGCCCATTCCTTGAGCCATTTGGGCGTGCCGAAATACATGGTCTTCGAGACGATCACGTGATCGCCCGGCGACAGGGCTTGGAATACGGCGCAGGTGGCCGCCATACCGGAGGAATAGAGCTTTGCCCCAGCCCCGCCTTCCAGCTTGGTCAACAGCCCCTCGGCAACCAGGTATGTCGGGTTGTCGTCGCGGCTGTAGCCACCGTTACCGATGCGCTCGTAGCTCTCGTCACGCGCATAGGTCGACGACGGGTGGATTGGCGGGGTAATCGCCCCGGTATCGGCGCAGAGAAAACCGTCACCGCGCGCCGTGACGGTTTCGGGACGGTGGTCATTCTGACGGGTCATAAGCCAGCGTGCTTTTGGAAGTGAGCGCCGGGTTTAGCAATAGGCCGAGCGCAGGACAACCACTTCAGCGGATAGGCAGCTTTGCGAGCAAGCCCAACGCCGTCAGTTGGATAGCTCTCGGCAACTGACGGCTGGAGTATCTCGTTTGCTTGGGTGAGCGTTGAGTTCTCCCTTGCTTCTGCGTTCACATCTTCTCGGCAACGATGTACCGGCTTGTCGCAGGATAGTTGCCGGTTTCAATAATCTTGAAGCCGTGCGCGGCGATCTTGCCTTCAATCTCGCCAGAACTCATGAAATTGACATAAGGCGCCATCCCGACAAGTTGCATCAACGGCAACACAAGCTTCAGGAATCGGAACTTCAGAGGCGTTCCCTTGCCAAGCTTAGTAACGGTCTTGGAGATGAAAAAGCCACCGGGCTTCACCTGCTCGCCGATCCGAGCCAGCGCGCCATCGAGATCCTTCAGCAAATGGAGCAGGTTCAAGGCCATCACCACGTCGTAAGGTCCGTTGTCAATGGCGTCACCCGTCACCTCAGAGGTCACGAACGATACGTTGGAAACGCCCTGCTCCTGCGCTTTGCCGTTTGCGATCTCGATCATCTTCGATGAAATGTCGCTGGCCGTGATATGGACCACGTTCTGAGCGAGAAGTAGCGCTGTCGAACCCGTGCCGCAGCCCAGTTCCAGAACGCGGTCATCTGGCTTCAAATAGGTGCGGGTTCGGCCCAGAGAATACTCGTAGGCATCCATATCCCGAATGGGGGACTTGGCGTACTTCTCCGCCGTGTTGTCCCAAAATTTAGCTGCTTGTTGCATATCTACCTTCCTTCCGCGAGAGAACATATGCATGCATTACCTCGATATGAATTGGCCGATTTCGTAGAGTTGATATACAAAAACGCATGAATTGGCAGGCGATATCCTTTAACTGGAACCAGGTTCGCGCCTTCCTAGCAACGGTCGAGGAAGGTTCATTGTCCGCGGCGTCGCGTGCATTGGGCCTGACCCAACCGACCCTAGGCCGCCAGGTCGCCGCCCTTGAAGAGGAACTGGGCGTCACCCTGTTTGAACGCGTCGGGCGTTCGCTCGCTCTGACACAGTCCGGCCGCGAACTGGTCGAGCATGTCCGCGCGATGGGCGAGGCCGCCAACCGGATCTCGCTCGCCGCCTCCGGCCAGTCCCAAGCCGTCGAGGGCAAAGTCCTCATCACGGCGTCAGACATTACATCGGCCTACCTACTGCCGACCGCGATCAAGCGTCTTCGGGAAGTCGCTCCGCTTTTAGAAATCGACATCGTGGCGGCAAACGATATCCGCGATCTGCAGCGACGCGAGGCGGACATCGCGATCCGCCATGTCCGCCCTGAACAACCGGATCTGATCGCCCGGCTGGTGCAAGAGGCCACGGGGCGATTTTATGCAGCCACCAGCTACCTCGATCGACGCGGCCGCCCGACGCGCCTTGCCGAGCTTCCCAGCCATGACTTCATTAGCTTCGGCGATGCAGACCAAATGATCGGGTACATGACCCCTCATGGCCTCTCGCTTACGCGCAGTAACTTTCGGCTTGGATCGAAAAGCGGAATCGTTGCCTGGGAGTTGGCGAAAAGCGGCTTGGGCATCGCCCCGATGTCTGACGAGGTCGGGGCCATGACCCCTGGCATGGAGCCCGTTCCGGTCGAGATGGAGCCGTTTGTCTTCCCTGTCTGGCTCACGACCCATCGCGAACTGCACACCAGCCGTCGGATCCGACTTGTGTTTGACCTGCTGGCAGACTTCTTATCTGCCCGGAGATAGCTAGAACCCAAGGATGGGTCTTTTGCGTCATTCGATTGTCACGCGATACGTCTCGCGCAAACGAAGGGTTACGACCAGAATCACCAAAGCCGCCACGATGAGATAGAAGCTCGGTGCCAAATTGCTGCCGGTGAGATGGATCAGCCAAACCGTGACCAAGGGTGTGAGGCCGCCGAACAGGCCGGTGCCGATGTTGTAGCCCAAGGCGAAGGCACTGTACCGCAGGCGCGTCGGCAGGTGTTCGGCAGTGGCCGCATTCGAAGGCCCCATAAAACAGCCCGCTGGGATGACGAAGAGGAGCGCCGCGATAAGTGTCGTAACGAAGTTGCCGCTCGCCAGCATGGCGAAGAGCGGATAGCCCAGGACGGCAAAGTAGACGCAGGCGAAGATAAGGACGGGCTTGCGTCCTATACGGTCGGAAACCCAGCCTGGGATCGGGATAAAGACGACATTGAACAGAGCAGCCGCCGTTGTGATGGCGAGAGCCGACGCGTGAT
>JBCCER010000027.1:0-32374 GCA_039030175.1 Pseudomonadota bacterium | reverse complement strand
GGTATGTGCCCCGAGGCTTAGCTGAGGAAGATCTCAACGCGCCTGTTTTGCGGCTCGCGGACGCCGTCCGGGGTCGGGACCAGCGGGTTCTCCTCACCAAAGGCTCGGATCACGATCTCGTCCGGCGCAATGCCGCGCGCGATCAGGCCGTTGGCAACAGAGTTGGCTCTCCGCTCCGACAGGCCCAGATTGTACTGCGCACTGCCCGACAGGTCCGTGTAGCCGTCAAGCCGGATCGAAGCGTAGCCGGCCTCATTCGCCACCACCACCACATCGTCGAGGACCAGGTTGGCCTCAGGCGTCAGATCCGCCCGATCCCAATCGAAGAAGACGATGAACGCAGAGGTCGGCACCTCTTCGACCACCGGGGCCGGCGGCGGAGGCGGAGGCGGCGCTTCGCCGAAGCTCCAACGCAAACCCGCAACGGCCTGTAGACCCTCAACACCATCGTCGAATGGGATCGTGTAGTCGACCTCGGCATAGAGCGAGATGTTCTCGTTGAAGTTCACCGTGCCGCCCAATCCGAATTCAACCGATGTGCCGCCAAGATCCTGGCTCAACGGTGTCCCAGCCGCGATCACCAGATTGTCGCCCTGGAACTCATGCAGGACATTGGCTTCGGCATAGCCTGTAAACAGGGAACTGCCGGCAGCCCAGCTACCTTCGGCAGCCAGACCCAGCCGTCCGACGAGGCTGTCCCCATCTTGTAAGGTCACGGCAATGCCGTCGGGATCGACAAAGTCGTCGAAGTCAATTGACTGCCAAATCAATTGGCCTTGCGGCACGACGGCCACGTTCGCGCTGACCGGGATCCGGTAGCCGGCTTCACCCGAAACCGTTAGCGCATCGCCATCTGTACTGGTGTTCGAGAACCGCGACGTGGTCGAGATGTCGATGTCGTAACTGGTGTATTGAACCAGCGCGTCGACATAAAGGCCGCTGGCACCGTACCAGGTCGCCGTCAGGCCACCGCCGTAGAAATCAACATCCGCACTGCCACGTTGGCCGCCGAACGATCCGTCGACGTCCACGGAACTGGTACCCCAGTGACCCATGGCACCGACCAGGAACCGACCGCTCGGGCCTTGGCTGACCACCACCTCGCCGCCGCCCTGCACGAAGCCGGTCGTCTGATCGAAGCTGGCGCCCGTCGTACTTTCGTCGCTGCCGTCGGTATTGAGCCACTGGCCGACGCCGCGCACCCAGAGACCGGAGGTCACTGGACCGCCGCCCGCAAGCGGGTTGCCGGCCGCATCGGTTACACTGCTCGGTACCGCCGAACGAACGCCAACCCGCTCGACCAGCTGTCCAGCGAGGGACAAGCCGATGGTCTGCAAGGCACCCGGCAGACTTTCATAGACGTAGGCCTGGTCGACGAAGTCGACGGACTGCAGATACCAATTCTGCCCATCTGCCTGCGACAGGTCGTATTCGACAAGCCCAGCGATCACATCGTTGCTGAGAACGAAATCCCCAGCCGAGTTACCGCCGACCTCAACGATCTGAATGCCGTCGGTCGGACCATTACCGGTAAAGCCGCCTGGGCCGCCCGTGTTGTTGACCGTCACGAAGGTCGTGCCAGACGTATCGCCGCCCACGATCAGCTTGTCGGTGATTTCGGGGTTGCCGTCATTCAGGAACGTGTCGATGTAAAGATCGCTACCGGCGTCGTAGTCGCCCGTGATGGTCAGCGTGTCATCCGCGCCGTCAAGTCCAGCGATAGGCGTAAACCCATTGTTCGACAACAGGATTGAGCCCTGGTTGAAGACATCACCGGTCACCGTCGCATCGCCGATGGCGCCCAAACCGCCACCAACACCGATTGTCAGAGGCGAGGGGCCCGCCATGACCAGGTTGGCACCGTCGTCTAGGGCCAGAACGCCGCCTGTAACCTCCGCAGTGTCGAAAGGAATCGGGTTGGTGTTGGTGAGGATGAAGTTGGAGTCATCCTCCTTCAACAGGTCCGGTTCAAAGCCGAAGAAGATCTCACCCGGCTCGTCAATGCCGTCATCGTCGCTTAGCGTCGTAAGGTCGAACGTCGCCTCGCCCTCTGGGCCACCGAACACCAAATGATTTCCCGTTGGAACCTTCGCGTTCCGTGCGTCGACAATGCCGACGAAGTCGAAGCCCGGCTGCAGTTCGACGCGGATGGCATCCGTACCGCCAAGATTAACGTCGATCAGATCGACGGCCGTGCCATTGTCCCCGCTGACCAAGCCAGCGATCTCAAGCGATGCATCGCCGACGGTGTCGAGAATGATGCCGGTTTCACCGCCATCGATCACGCCACTGGTGTGCAAGAACACATCTCCAGGGCCGCCGGTTTCGATGTCAACGGCGTCGCCGAGAGCGGAGTTAATCGTACCAGTGTTGGTAAAGCCACCAACGAGGTCGCCGTCCGTCGTAATGTTGACGCCGATGATTTGGAAAGAGTCGATCAGGCCGGAATTGGTAAAGCCGCCCGTAAAGTCGCCGCCGGCTGACAAGTAGACGCCATAGGACGAGTTACGGCTTTCGATAGTGCCGGAATTGGTGAACCCGCCGTTGATGTTTCCACCCGCGAGAATGGCCGCACCGGTGTATACAGCTTCGATGTGACCTGTGTTGGTAAACCCACCATCGTAGTCTGCACCGACATCGATGTAGGGGCCGTATTCAGCTCTACTGCGGATTGAGCCGGTGTTAGTGAAACCACCTGAGAAGCCGCCAGAGCCAGTGATGTATACGACGGTATCCTGGGCTTCGATCATCCCTGTATTCTTGAAGCCTTCAGTGAAGTCTCCGCCGAATTCAGCAAGGAAGCCGATGTCTGATCGGCTATCGATGGTGCCATCATTGATGAAGCCACCCCCGATGTTACCGCCCGTGGAGATTGTAACAGCGGTATCGTCGCCTTCGATAACGCCGCTGTTGGTAAAGCCACCGGCGAAATCCATGTCAGCCTCAATGTAAACGCCATACTCAGTGATGCCGGTTATCGTACCGCTATTGGTAAACCCTCCTAGGACGTCGGTACCCGCGTAGATGTAAACCCCGGTTTCGCCGCCCTCAATGGTGCCGGTGTTTGTGAATCCGCCACTAACATCGCCGGTCTCAGCTTCGAGATAGACGCCATCGTAGTCAAAGCTCGCAATCGTTCCTGTGTTGGTGAAGCCATGCGAAAGGTTACCTGTAGCGCTAATGTAGGCAGCGGTGTACACTGAGTCGATCAGCCCCGTATTGGTGACGCCACCGGTGAAATCCGTTTCGGTGTAGACGAAAAAGCCATACTCATCGAGGCTCTTAATCGTACCTGAATTTGTAACACCGCCAGTGAAGCTGCCGACACTGTCAATCACGACAGCGGTGGCCGACGAAACGATCAGACCCGTGTTGAGAAAACCGCCATCGAAGCCACCGCCGGCCGAAATATCCAAACCTATTTCAGACAGGGAATTGATCGTTCCGCTGTTGTGAAATCCGCCGCTGAAATCGCCGTCGGTTGTGATGTCAACAGCAGTTTCTTCAGATTCGATCAGCCCTGAGTTGACGAACCCCCCGGCGAAATGCCCACCGACACTGATTTCGACACCCGCAGACTCGGTGGCCTCAATGGTGCCAGTGTTAGTGAAGCCATCATTGAAATCGTCGTTCACGAATATGATGACGCCGGAATCGTCTGCTGTGATCAGGCCCGAATTGGTGAACCCACCATGGAAGCTGCCACCAATAAACATGACCACGCCCTCTTCCGATGAAGAGGCGTCGATCACACCAGTGTTGGTGAAGCCGCCGCTAAAGTCGCCGCCGGTGGATATCAAAACACCTTCCCAAGTGACACTCACCAGGGTGCCGGAGTTGTGGAAACCGCCTGAAAAATTGCCGTCCACAACAATCGCGGCGGCGGTGCTGAAGGAAGCAATCAGCCCCGAATTTACAAATCCGCCTGAGAAGTCGCCGCCAACCGAGATCGAGACGCCAAAATTGTCACCGTCGAGGACAATATCTGAGTTCGTAATCGTACCGGTGTTGACGAACCCGCCGGTGAAATTGTTGGACACTTCGATTTGGACGCCGGAGTTCTCATTGCTCTCAATCAGCCCATTGTTGGAGAACCCGTTGAAGTCCCCGGCTGAGAAAACATAGACGCCCTCACCCGTATCGCCGCTAATCGTGCCCAGATTAATGAACCAGCCATCGATGGTGCTGGAATCTATATCGACACCATTTGCCGAGCCGCTTATGTGGCCGTTGTTAACAATGTCGCCGGAGATCGACGAGCCGTTTTCGATAATAAGACCGGTGCCCCCCCCATTGTCGATCGTGTAGCTCAGCGGGTCGCCGGCCGTGCCAAGAATGAAATCTCCAGCAATGTCGGTGTTATTGAGGATCACCTCGTCCACCGCCGTATCAGGGAATGTCGCGTTCGGCAAGTTGACAGTCGCGCCGAAAACATCGTTGGTCAGATCAACTGTCTGAGCAACTGCAATTGTTGGCACTGCCGAAGCCATGGCAACGCCAATTGCGAGAGCAGATGTCGAGACCTTGAGAGAATTTGTGGAACGAGACACAACGACCTCCGGAGTTGGTCATCCGCGCAGATGACTAGCGAGTGAATCGACGAGCTATTTATTGCACCATGCTATTTTTAAGTACATTACGCAAGGCGCACTTGTGCGAGTCTTTGCTTAAGCAACTCGCATCCTGCATGACCTTCAAGCTCTATCAAGCGTTTTGGGCCGCATATGTTGTATTCGAAGCAAAGTGTTGCCAATTAGCAACGCCACGCCGTATTCTTTGCAACATTAGGTTGAGTTTCCATGGCAACGCCCACCATGAGTTATGCATATTCGATAGATTGCTCCGAGCCAATAGACGCTTTGTGAATTCCCGCGACTCGCGGGACTGGACGTTCTAGCTACGCAACGGCTAAGAGTTTCGTCCCAGAGCCGTCATCTCAGCCCAATGACTCCCGACTCTTTCAAGTATGGACACAGCTTTGCCCAAAGCCGCCAATGCAAGTGACACTACTGAAGCGGCGCCCGGGGTAGCGGCCCTAAAGACCGGGCACCTGGCCCTTAAAGCCGGGCGAATTAGTGACGCGCTGGTTTCCCTGGAAGAAGCTGCGCTGGTTGCGCCGGACGAGCCGACTATTTTGCAACCGTTGGCGCGTGCGCTGGCGCAAACCGGAAGGAGTGAGGAGGCCGTTGCACTTTTGCGTGATGCTGCGAACCGGCAACCTGCCATGTCGCGCGTACGCATGGCACTTGCCCATGCGTTGTCGGTCAATGGCGATCACGAAGAAGCCCTGAACGAAGCTAGATTCGCCTACGATTTGGATAACTCGCCGGCGGTTGAATTCGAACTCAGCCAAGTCGAACTGATGCTTGGCAACTACAAGGCCGGGCTTGGCCATTGGGAATCTCGCTTTCGGCTTCCGCACGCCAAAGAAATGTTCGCGAATATCGACAGCCCGGCATGGGACGGCGGGCCGCTCGACGGACGATCTCTGTTGCTAGTCGGCGATCAAGGCTACGGCGATGTCATACAATTTTGCCGATATGCAAAGCAGGTACCGGCTGACGGCGGATCGATAGCACTGGGCCTTAGCCCACCCCTGCAACGTCTAATGGCCTGCCTTGGCTTTCCGATCTATGGCAGCGTGGAAGAGGTTCCCGAATTCGACATCTGGGCGCCCATGTCGAGCCTTCCCAGATTACTTGGCTCGACCCCTGACACGATTCCCAAGACCGGGCGTTATCTTTCCGTCGCACAGTCCGATATAGACTTTTGGCGAAATCGGTTCATTGGCGCCGCGAATGGCCGCCCCATCGTCGGCATCACCTGGTCTGGAAATCCGACCTATATTGAAAACGGTCTGCGCTCCCTCGATAAGGGGGCGCGAAACCAGCTGCTAAGTCTTCCAGAGGCGACCTTGGTCTCGCTGCAGAAGGACGGCGCAAAAGAGGGGCTTCGGCCCGGCATAATCAATGTCGATCCGGAGCTGGGCGACTTTTACGATATCGCTGCCGCAGTCGCCGCACTAGACCTCTTAATCACAACCGATACGGCCATTGTCCACCTCGCAGGTGCGCTGGGAATTCCCGCTTGGCTACTGCTGTCGACGGCAAGCGAATGGCGTTGGGGGCCAACCGGTGCACAGTCGCAATGGTATGACAGCGTTCGGATTTTCAGGCAAAAACGCTGCGGCGATTGGCGTCCTGTCTTGGAGTCGGTGGCAGAAGCATTCGACGAGTTTCGGCCTGCGTTGGCGAAAAACTCGATCCCGAATTCTCCCTCCGAACCCAAGGTTTCTGTTCAGTCGGCGCTTGCCAGGGTATCAGCCCCAAATCTTGCAGCGACGACTGGCGGCGAAGTCGCGAAGCGGCTCTACACGACGGCGCTAGCCCATCAAAATGCGGGCCGGCTACGGCCCGCCGCCTTTCATCTTGAGCAGATACTACGTCGCGGCGAACTAGGGCCGGGCGGTAAGGCGTTTCTCGCCGACATTTATCGCAACCAAGACCGGTTTGCTGCGGCGATTTCGATGGCAAGGCGAGCGCTGGATCTTGCAGCAAACAACGTGCCGGCACTGCGCACCTTGGGGCTCGCCCTCTATGCACAGGACCGCTTCGAAGAGGCACTCGAGGTATCTCAAGATGCCCTCGAGCAAGAGCCAACTGGCCAGGGTCTACGCGCAGACTTAGCGAACGTACTGCTCGACATGAAGCGGGACGATGAGGCGATCGACCTTCTGCGAGCCGAGTGCGAACGCCTTCCCGGAAGGGCACGACCTCTGTCCAATTTGGGCACCGGTCTGCGATGGGCCGGTCGCGAAAACGAAGCCGAAACCGCGTACCGCCAGGCGCTGGCCATCGAGCCAAACTACGACGACGCAAAACTCGGCCTGGCACTGATATTGATCGCCCGAACGCGAGATTGGAATGAAGGTTGGAAACTCTATGAGGGGCGCTGGAAGTCACAGGAAAGGCCGCGCATCAATTCATCCGCGCCGGAGTGGCGCGGCGAGAATATCGAAGGTCGACGTCTGATCGTCACGCCCGAACAAGGGCTTGGAGACAACATCCAGATGTTGCGGTTCATTCCGCAGCTCATCGATAAAGGCGCCAAGGTCATCCTCTGCCAACCCACGTCACTGCTAGACATCATACCGGATTGGCGTCTCGAGGGCCTAGTCAGTCCAGCCGATCCAATTCCCGAGGCCGACTTCCAATGCCCTGTTATGAGCCTGCCATTGTTGTTGGGCACGACCCTTGAGACCTTGCCGATACAGGTGCCCTACATCGCGTCCGCTAGCGATAGTCTCAAACGTTGGCAAACCTGCCTGAACGATCTAAGCCGCCCCCGCATCGGCATTGTTTGGTCGGGCAACGCCAAGCAACGGCTCAACGCGCGTCGGTCAGTTCCGTTCGAAACGCTCGCACCCCTGTTGTCGACGCCCGGATGTGAATTTGTTTCTTTACAGGTCGGCCCGGCGGCCGGGGACTTGAAATCGGTCGACCGTCTCAACATCCGCGACCTCAGCGACGAACTCGGAACCATGGGCGACACCGCCGCGGCCATGGCGAATCTTGATCTCGTCATCAGTGTCTGCACATCCGTCGTGCATATCGCCGGGGCGTCCGGACGACCGACCTGGCTGTTGCGCAGCAGCCCACCTGACTGGCGCTGGGCCGAAGGTGGCGACCGGACGATCTGGTATCCAACAGTTCGCCAGTTCGCCCAAGGCGCGGATAGAAGTTGGGCCCCTGTCATCGAGCGCGTTCGTAACGAATTAGAGCGCTGCCTGGCAACCGAACCGCAAAAGTTCTTGGCAGACACGCAGGAGGCATCGTCGGCATGACGGGGTTGGCGGAAGGTCGAACGAGGACGGACTTGCGCAATGCGCTGGAACTTGCCAACCAGCTGATGGCCCAGGGGCAGTTGGAGCGAAGCGAAGCGATCTGCCGGCAGGCGGCAGAGCAACTCCCTGACCATCCTGGCGTGGTTTCGTTGCAAGCCAATCTGGCGCTGCGACGCAACGATCTTACAGGCGCGCGAGTCCACTTCGAACGGCTGACCGAAGTTAACCCAGCGTCTGGTATGGCTTTCGCAAACGCCGCCGAAATTTCGCGGCGCATCGGCGATCTCTATCGCGCGAAAGAAATGATCGCTACAGCGCGCATGCGTTCGCCCGGCGATCCCTCGGTTCTCGGAAACGAGAGTGCAATCCTGTTCGACTGTAAAGACTTTGAAGGCGCTCTCGCATCGGCGCAGGCGGGTCTGCAAATCGATCCCAATCGAGCCTCATTGCACAACAATGCTGGCAATGCATTACAGCAGCTGAATCGGGGTAATGATGCCCTCGCCGCCTTCAAGAAGGCGGTAGAGCTGGAGCCTCAAAACGCGTCTTTTCGCGCCAATCTTGGGGCCGCATTGCGAAGCACGGGCGACGAAGCAGGCGCAATCGAAGCGTTCCGTGAATCGCTGCGCGCGGCGCCGAACAATGCAACAGCCCTTTCCGACATGGCTCTGGCGCTATGTGAGCAGGGCAAGTCCGCCGAAGCTCTCGGCGCAATCACCCGTGCCTTTGCCGCAGAGCCCGATAGTGCCCGGGTGCATGCTGTCGCGGCATCCATATTCCAACAGCTGGGCCAGTCGGGACGCGCCGAGGCAGCGGCACGCCGTGCTATGGAATTGGATCCTGAGGCGGAAAACACGCACAATACGTTGGGGCAAGCGTTGGTCGACAAGGATGAGATCGCTGCTGCGGTCGACGTCTTCAAGCAAGGTCTTGAGAAGAATCCTTACGAACAGGCAATCCTCAACAATCTGGGCAACGCCCTCAAACTGAAGGGAGATATCAAGGCCGCACGGAAGTCTCTCGAGAAGGCTATCGAATTGGATCCCGACGACCCGGCGCCTTACGTGAATCTCGTCGACACGGGCAAGATTAAACCTGGCGATCCGATCATCACTAAGCTGGAAGAGGCCCTGGCACGAACGGGGGGCGAACACGCCAAGGCGATGGAGTTCATGTTCGCGCTCGGCAAGGCGTATGACGATCTAGGCCAAGCCGATCGTGCGTTCGACTACCTCAGCGCTGCCAATCGCAAGAAACGCGAACAGTTGAATAACTACACCGCAGAAGCGGACGACAGGTCATTCCAAGCGATCAAGGAGAACATCACGCGCAGCTGGATCAATGATCGCAGATCCACCGCAAACTCGGGCAAGCGCCCGATTCTTATCTTGGGTATGCCGCGCTCCGGCACCACGCTGCTAGAGCAGATTCTGGCGTCACACAGCCAAGTTCACGGGGCAGGCGAACTCAATGACCTGCGCCGCATCGCAGAGACGGTGTGCATCCGTGATACCGGCCAGGGATATGCCTGGGCCTGCGATCGGTTAAGCGCGACTGGCGTCAGCGAAATTGGCGCAAACTACTTAGCATGCCTTGAAAGGCACGCGAACGGATTGCCGCGTGTAACCGACAAGATGCCGGCTAACTTTATGGTGGCCGGTTTATTGCTTGCTGCCATCCCTGACGCCGTGATTATTCATTCGAAGCGCAGCCCGCTGGACACCTGCACATCCTGTTACCACAAGCTCTTCGCTGGCCATCAGCCATTTAGCTACGACCTAGCCGAACTCGGCCAGCACTATCGAAACTATGACGACCTTATGAAGCATTGGCACGGTGTTCTGCCGGAAGGGTCAATCCTCGATGTCGAGTACGAGACGCTGGTAGCTTCGCCAGAGGAGCAAGTTCGTCGCGTCTTGGGTCACGCCGGGCTCGATTGGGAAGATGCCTGCATGAATTTCCACAAGACGCGTCGCCCGGTTCGAACGGCGAGTGCCATGCAGGTTCGAAAACCGCTTTACAGCAGCTCAGTCGGCCGCTGGAAGATGTACGAGAAGCATCTGGGTCCCTTGATTGAAGCGCTTGGGCCCGACTTAGCCTATTAGTCAAAACAACAAGGGAAAACCCATGAGTCTCGTGAAGCGCTCAATGGGGGCGGCGTCAGCTGCCCTCAGTGGCATAGTCGCTGTTTGCGTCACATCGATCGCGCCGGCTCAAGACAGTAATCGGGGAGAGCCCGATTTTCTGACGGAATCATACGGTGATTGGGTCGTTCGGTGTGAGCAGGCGGATGCGACCGGACAGACTACCGACCGAAACTGTGAGATGGTTCAGCAGTTGACCAGTGCATCGAGCGGGCAAGTCCTTGTCCAACTCAGGTTTGCTCCACCCGGCGAAGATGACTCCCACGTCGGCATGCTGACTGTCCCGCTAGGTATCTTGGTCCAGCAGCCCATAACACTCCGGGTCGATGGCGAAGACTTGATCGAAGCACGCGTCTCAAGCTGCGTACAAATCGGGTGCATTGCCCAGTTCACGGTCGACCCCGTTGACTGGCAGGCGCTGCGAGACGGGGAATCCTTAGCTGTCAGGCTGGCGACGGCAAATAGTCGCGAGATCTACGAGGCAGCCTTGTCTCTCCAGGGTTTTGAGGCTGCGTCGGACCGATTGGCTGAGTTTGCTGGTGCCGCAAACTGAGCATTGGGATCAGCCCCTATTCTGCATTGGCTTGACTCGGTCGGGCACGTCCATGGCCATGGGTATTTTGTCGACCTGCGGTCTTTGGATCGGAAACATGCGGGCCCCGTCGCAATACAATCCAAAGGGCTTTTTCGAGAATCTTCGATTGGAACGCCGCATAGCGGAAGTCAGTCTCGGGCTCGTCGGTGCAGACCCGGATGGGGTCGACCCCGTGCCCAAGATTGGCGCGTTCAAGAACCTCCCAAATATCCGCTACATGGTGGAGTTCGAACTCCGTGCCGATGGCTACCAAGGGGGCCGGCCATGGGGCTTCAAAAGCACAAAAATGACTCTGTCCTGGCCAATTTGGGCGCGCGCTTTTCCCAATGCGCGCTGGGTTACTTTCAGAAGGCCCGATGATCAGGTAATCAAGTCCTGTTTGCGGACACCGTTCCAGCGCGAGCATGCCGACGATCCCGCCTTCTCGAAGTCTCGAATTGCCGTCTATCTGGATTGGATAGATGGCCTAAAGAGGTCAGGCCTCCCATGGGTGGAGGTTTGGTTGCGCGAACTCCTGGCCAAGAATCGAACTCAGCTCAAACAGATTGCCGAGCGACTTGGACTCTCGTGGGACCATGACAGAGTGCGCAACTCCATTGAACTTGAAACCTGGGGCGGCCCCCATGTTGCATCCGGCAAATGATCAATGAACTCAAAGCAGCCATAAAAAGGCAATTGATTGACCGATCCACGCCAATGCGTCGATTAGTAACTAAGGGTCATCATCCATTCTTATGATCATGCCGGTTGAGCATTTTCGAGAAGCTCATCTACAAGAGTTGACCGCCGGTTTGGGACGGCCGAGCGTGGCACATGGCGATTGAGTTGAAGATTCGCCGCTCTGCAGAGCCGCCCGGCGGACTGCTCCCGCGGGAGGCGTTGCTCGCGATACCGCGCAGCGAGTTGGTCGAAACTTTCGATGCCTCCTGGCGGGCGCACGTGTTGACGAGGATTAAGGCCGGCTGCCGGAAGCCTCGGCGGCGAGGTCTGTCGCCTCGCCCCAACCTCAATTCGTCCGCTGACAGCTTACCCACCAGAGCAGAGCGGATTGCGATCGTCAGAGCAGCGCGCCAACCCGAATTCAGGGAAACGCGACACGAGTATGTTGCGGCTGGCACGGCCCTCGTGCGCGACCTTGCTTCACGCTTGAGGTCAGGCGAGGTAGTTGCGTTTGGAAGCCCCAGCTCAATGACCTCGGATGCCAGGTTTGAAATCCACAGCTCTGCTTGGACCAATGTCCGCTGGATCAACTTTCCCTTCACCGGGCGCGACTGGTGTCTGCCGATTGGGAGGCAGCATTTCGTCGAATTGACCTTTCACTGGCGACACGACCTGAAAAATTGGCGAGAAGGCATGCACATCCGCCGGGCGCTGGAGCTGATGTTCCCAACGGCGTTCGCAAACTACGATCGGGCCGTGTCCCAGCAGCGGAAATCAAGGCGTTCGAACGATTCCGCGACGGAGGGCAGGCCCGAAGAACACCACCTCATCCACTGGGACCTCACCGAGGCCTTTCGACGCGGCGGCCTTGAGTTGCTTGTACTCTATCCGCCCGGGCCTGATGCGAAGTTCCAGCCGGTTTCAATGGATCAGCGCAATTCATACCGGTTGACCGATTTTGACATCGAGCGATCGATGCTTAGATTGCACGGCCTCGATTGGTGCCCGGCCGTTGTGCGCTTTATCGGAATATTGGGATCCGATCCTTCGGAGCAGCCAGGCAAACGCCTGAAGTCGCCGATAAGCCACGTCCAGAAGGTCGTTGATTTCCTTATGGCGCAGGCGGCATCGGGCCCAAAAACGATGCCCAAGCAGGGCTATTTCGAATTAGCCAAGGAATTGATACCAGGCTTATCCAAAGCCAACTTTCATCGCGGCTGGGAAGCCTTCGTCAAAGACCATCCGGAATGGGGAAAGGCGGGACGGCCAAAATCAAATCAACCGACTGAATAAATCGTCGCCCCTATTTCCGGCGCGAATAGCGATCTAGTCACCCTCCATCGCAACCAGTCAATGGAGGGACGGATGGACCGACCTATCGCGCGCCGGGTGAACACCGAGAAGGCCGCTCAGTATGTCAACTTGGCCAAAGCGACGCTGGAGAAGGACAGGGTTACCGGCCGGCTGGGCATACCGTTCGCGAAATTGGGCAGGCGCGTCATCTACGACTTGAACGACCTCGACGCCTGGGTTGATCGGCGTCGGCGGCGGCATACCAGCGACGACGGTACCACGCCTGAGGGCACTAACCTTTCTCCGTCGCCGCAAGTCTATCGCTAGCCTCGTGGCTCACATGAAGCTCGACGTCGAGAAGGTCTCTGCCGCCGCGCTTCGGTCGGCAAAGACCCTGGTTCGCGAGTGGCTGCCCGATGGTCATCGCCGAGGAAACGAGTGGATCGCCAAGAATCCCACTCGCGCGGACAGGCATGAGGGGAGCTTTTCGGTCAATTTGGAAAAGGGCGCATGGGCCGATTTCGCTACCGGAGATCGCGGCAGCGATCTAATCTCCCTCAAGGCCTATGTTGTTAAGAGCAGCCAAAGCGAGGCCGCCCGGGAGATCGAGCAGCGGTTGGGCCTCGGCGCTTCCTCGCACGCGCGGCGGACACTGAGGGCTGACAAGCCTGCCACGGGTTGGAGGCCGTTGACGCCAATTCCTGCGGATGCGCCGACGCCACATTTCACTCATCGGGATCATGGTGCGCCTTCGGGTGTCTGGACATATCGAGACCAGACCGGAGCGACCCTCTTTCTCGTTGCGAGGTTTGATAAAGTCGACAACAGCAAAGTGATCCTGCCACTCAGCTATTGCAGGCATCAGGGCACCGGGCAAGCAGCCTGGCGTTGGAAAGGTTTGCCGGCTTCGCGCCCGATCTACAATCTGGACGTCCTGGCCGCGAAGCCGAATGCCCGGGTTGTCGTTGTCGAGGGCGAAAAGGCGGCAGACAGCGCGGCCCAGTTACTGCCCGATCATGTGGTCACGACGTCGGCCAACGGGTCTGCCAATGGGCGCTACGCCGATTGGGCGCCTTTGAACGGCCGTGACGTCGTTATCTGGCCCGACAATGACGAAGCCGGCCAAGCTTACGCCGAAACCGCGGCCGAGCTTCTGAGCGCAAAGGTTGGTTCGGTCAAGATCGCTCAACCGCCGGTCGATGCCCGCCTTGGCTGGGATGCCGCCGACGCGGTGGCAGACGACTGGGATCACGCCGCCGCACTCCGCCTCATCGAGAACGCCACAGATTGGCAGCCGATGGATGCGCCGCCACACGGACGAAAGCCGCGGGCCATGTCGAGGAAGCCAGGACGAGGGCGAAAACAGGAGGCCGTACGGCTGGTCGAGCTCACGACGGCGTCAGGCATCGAGCTATGGCGATCGCCTCTGGGCGAGCCTTGGGCCACAGTTACCGTCGAGGGTCACAAAGAAAACTACTCGCTGCGCGACGAGCGTTTCGACCAGTGGTTACGGCACCTTGTCTATCAAACCGACCGTCAAGTGCCGTCCGGTCAGGCATTCGACAGCGTGAAAAGAACGCTGGGCGCCATAGCGCAGACCAGTCCGGTCCATGAGATCAAAGTCCGGGTCGCCCAACGAGGCGGCATTGTCTACGTCGACTTAGGTGATGAAAAGCGCCGGGCGGTTAAGGTTACCGCCCATGATGGTTGGAGCATTGTCGACGAAGCGCCGGTGAAGTTCGCGCGTTCGCGGACGATGCTGCCGCTGCCGGAACCGGAGGGCGGCGAGTCGATTGATTTGCTTCGACGCTTTCTGAATACCGCTTCGGAGGATGATTTCCGGCTGATTGTTGGTTGGGCGGTTGCGGCATTTCGGGACGAGCCTCCTGCCGCCATCCTCGCCATCTCCGGCGAGCAGGGCTCGGCAAAGTCCACTGCCAGTCGATTTATCACCAGCCTGACCGACCCACGAAGAGGCAGCGTCCGCGGCATGATTTGCAATGCCCGTGATCTGGCCATTGCGACCAAAGGGGCGTGGGTCCTCGCATTTGACAATATCTCGTTCATTCCTGCCGATCTGTCCGATCACCTGTGCAGGCTGTCGACTGGCGATGCGTTTTCGACCAGAAAGCTGCATTCCGACGACGAGGAAGTCGTGTTCGAGGCATGCCGGCCCATCCTGCTAAACGGCATTGGCGATCCGATAACACGGTCCGATTTGGCAGACCGGACGATTCCGATTTCGCTTGCCGCCATCCCAAAGAACAAGCGGCGGTCCGAACAGGCCTTGATGGCCGAATGGAAGGAAAAGGCACCCTACATATTCGCCGCTTTACTAGATGGCCTATCTTCCGCTCTCCGCCACCTCGATGACATCGATCTCGAAAATTTGGAACGGCTGGCTGATATGCAACAGTTTGTTACGGCGGCCGAACCGGGACTGGGTTGTGAGACAGGCACCTTCAACGCGGCGTTCGAGCGGGCACGACAGAACAAGCGGTTAGACAGCATCGCCATCAATCCGGTAGCGCGGATCATTTGCTAGGTGATGGAAGACCGCCAGCAGATCGAAGGGACCCCAACGGAGCTGCTCGCCCTCTTCACGGAGGCTGCGGATGATCGAGCTCTGTCGGCAAGAGCCTGGCCCAAAGACGCACAGGCGATCGGCTTCACGCTCAGCCGGATCACGCCAGACTTGCGGACCGTCGGGGTTCACGTCGAAAAGTCCCGGTCTCGAACCAGGACGTGGATCATCTCAAAGGCCAAAGCCTGACCACTCGCTGTGACCTCGGCAAACAGTCGCCGTTCTGAACAGTCCCAACGAACCTTCGCCCAACACATCCACAACATCGATGCAGGACGGGGGGGCGATTCTTTACAGGCTCCCATCCGGGTACCGTTGGTGGGGTCGTGTTATTCTGTGCGCGGAATTCCGAAAAACTTTTTTGTCGGCCTCGACGGCTCGTCGTCAGCTTGCCGTTGCCTGGCTGCCGCTTACCGCCTTGTTTTCGACGATGTTGACGGTTTCGACGGCTTGATTCAAGTCAGGAGAAAAGTGGGAACGAGGCGCATTCCCGTGCTACCTATGTGCTACCTGGATAGCATCACACTGCAAGATTGATTAGCTAACCCATTGAAAACATGGTGCCGACGCGCAGATTTGAACTGCGGACCTACTGATTACGAATCAGTTGCTCTACCACTGAGCTACGTCGGCAATGCTGATGCATGGGGTCTTCTTGCTCGAAAGCGGCGGGACCCTAGCGGAGGGCGTTGTTGACGTCAATTGGGCGGTTGGGTTTGTTTTTCGTTATCGGGGGCGCCTGGCGGCGGGGTTTCGGCTTGGACCGTGAGACGGGTCAAGGGTTCGGACGCCGGCAAGGCATGGACGTCGACAGCAGGAATGCGCCAATCGATCGTGTCGAAGGCACCGCAATTGCCGCACAGCGCCTGCCAGTTCGGGCTGATACTTCCACAGGCGTCGCAAACCCAGGCCGCGTCCGGGGCAGCGGATTCCGCCTTGGCCAGCCAATCGCGTGAGGCCGACGTATCGCCGCCATCGGCGAGTTCGAGGTCGGCCAGCAGGCGATAGACCAGCCGGCTTGGGCGCTTGTCCGCCGCCGCCATCAGATGGCTGCGGGCCGGCCCCCACAGCTCGGCCGCAATCTCCGCGCGCGCCAAGGCAATCAGGCTCTCCGGCGTGTCGGACGACCCGGCGATCAGCTTCTCGCGATGCTTGATTCTGGCGATCGCATCCGCTTCAGGTGGCGCTAGCCGATCATGGGCCTCGGCCAATGTCTGGTGGGGGTGCAGAGCCCAAGTCCGCTCAAGATGACGCAAGGCCACCTTGCTCTTACCGGCATCGGCCAAAAGCGCAGCCTCGTTTAGTACCGCCGGGATCAGGTCGGGGGCCAGGGAGACGGCTTCGGATGCCAAGGACAGCGCTTGGCGTGGTTTGTTGGCCATCGACGCGGCGCGACTGCGTTCGACAAGCACAACGGCGCGATAGCGTTTGCCCTGTTTGGGGTCAATAGCGCGCTCCTTCACGGCCTGGTTCAGCGTCGCCTGGGCGGCTGCCCAGTCGCCATGCTGCACCTCCAATTCAAAGCAGGTGCGCAAGACCCATTTGGTATCGCCGCGCAGATCCTTGGCTTGATGGGCCAGCCGCAGCGCTTCCTCGCCGTCACCGTCATGCAGGGCTTGGGTGATCAGACCGCGCAAGCCGAGAAATCGGGTCTCGTCACGCTCCAGCATGGCCCGAAAATATTGCGACGCTGCCTGCTCGTCGCCGTTTAGCTGGGCGGCCTGCGCCGACAGCAACATGGTCAACGGCGGTTCGTCCAGTAGATTTCCGGCCCGCTTGGCAAAGCGCTGGGCGGCGCCAGAATCCCCAGCGGCGACGGCCACCAAACCATTGGTCAAGGCCCGGTACCCTTTCGCCCGTTTGGTCGTGCGCCTTGAATGGGCCAGCAATTTTGGCGCCCGGATCGTATTGCGCCAAAGCCAGAACAGGCCCGCCGCGATGATCATGAGCAGCAAAATGCCGACCAGTAGAATACCGACCGACATCTCAATGATGCGGCCCTGCCACTCGATTTCAACGCTGCCCGGCCGGTCGACCAGCCAGATCGCCACCACGATCAGGATGGCGACCTTAATGAAGAACCAGATGGCCCGGGTCATTGGGACCCCGCCAAGGCAGCGACCGCGTCGGATTGCAAGGTTGAAAGAGCCTGATCGACCGCCAGCCTGGCTTGCAACTCACCAAGCCAGGACGCGGCAGCGTCCGCCGGAGCGCCGGTCAGCGAGGACAAGGCCTGCTCAACGCCGGCCCAGTTCCCCGATGCCACCCTCGCCTCGGCTCTCGCTGTGATCGAGTCGGCATCATCGCCGTCATTCTCACTGGGGACCCGGCGCACGGTAATCAGGCTGCCGACGCTGTCGACGGCGGAGTCGAACCAACCCTCAGCCTCTGGCCGGTCGGCCGCTCGTATGGCATCTGCGACTTCTGGGAATCGTTCGGCCAGCATGTCGAATGTCGGGACGCCGTCTGCCGCGTGATCGGACAAGGTCGCGATAGGCTGGGACAGGCCGTTACCTTCGGTCGTGTCACTCGAAGCAAGCGCCTCGACGGACGCCATCTCCGACGAATAGGGCTGTCCAGACCCGATGGCTTCGCGCAATTGAGAGACCGCCAGGACCAGCGCCGGTCCTTCGCCATTGTTCTGGCGGGCGAGGTCAACGGCCTGGTCCAGTTGGGTCTGAAAAGCCGCCAACCGCTGGTCGATCGACTGTGAGGTGTTGTTCAGCATCTCTGCGGTCGGCAAGGCTTGCAGTGCCGCGCGCAAGGTGGCCTGGGCCTCCTGCAAACCGCTTGATGTGGCCTGAAGCGTAGTCACCGTATCGGACAGGGACTGAACCTGCCCCGAGAGGTCTTGGACCTGTTGGCCCAGCGCCGTGACTTGGGCGCCCGCCTGCTCCAGAGCCGTCACCCGTTGGGCGAGGGCAGCCGCCGGATTGTTCGCGGCGGCCTGCTCAAGCGCGGCCACCCGATCCGACAAGGCCGAGATCTGATCGACCAAGTCTTGTTGGGCGGCCGAACCGTCCGCCTGGCTGCCGACCTCGTCCTCCAATGCGCTCAGCCGCGACTGGATACCGCTGAGATCGACCGGCTGGGGCTCGGGCTGAGCTTCCAAAGCGGCGACACGCTGCTCAAGCTCAGACCCCGCACTGGTGTCCGCGCCTTCGATTTGGCCGTCCACAACGGCCCAGATTAGCCCAGCGATACCAACAATCAGGGCAACAACTGCAACCGTGAGGGCTCGAGCCTGACGCGCATTTAGCCGTTCGTTATGGGCATCGGAGCCGGCGTTTGCCGATCCCTGAGTCGGGGGTGTGGGCGGGGTCGGCGGTGTGGGCGGTGTGGGTGCCATCGGTGGGGTTGGCGCCGAACTTGCCGGTGCCGGCTTCGGCGGTTCAGGTACCTCTGGCGCTGCTTTTTGGGCAGCCGCCGATTTGACCGCGTCCGATTTCGCACCGCCGAGATCGGCTTCGTCGATCGAGATTTCGTGCTTTTCCGCCGCGGCAAGAATTTCGGACCGACGCCCTTCGGGAATGCTGTCGCGTTCCTTCCAGCCCTGGATCGTGCTGGCGCTAATCTCAAGCTTGGCAGCCATCGGACGGACACCGCCAAACTGGGCAATGACCCGTTCGGTGGCAGACGGCGCGTCAGCGGCGCGATCGTCGTTTTGTGGGGTGTCGGTATTCATGTGCGCTCTTTTGCGGGCTCTCAAATTCGGGCGGGCTGAAAGAAATTTGGTCCGAAGACCTATGACGAGTTCAAAATCTCAACGGGCTACCTCTCCGGCCAGTGCGATCAGCGCCGCTAAATCCTTGGAACTGGCGGTCCGAATGGCTCGCCAGCGATCCTGATCAAGGCATTTGGCAATGGCCGGACTAAGGCACAAGGCCATCAGATCCGACAGACATCCACCCAACGCCGCATCGTCGACCAGCCTAGCAAACAGGGCGGCCGAACGGGGAGAGAAAAACAGTACGCCATCTACGGTCGCCCGCATTAACGCCTGCTTGGCCTCATCGGGCAAATGGGTGGCCGTCTCGACGTCGTATACAATCGTAGAGTGCACCTGAAATCCGGCCTTGGAGAGACGCTCTGCCACACTGCCGCGTGCGACAGCGCCGCGCACGCGGATAAGGCTGCCGTTGTCGGGCTTTATTTCCTTAAGAACCAGATCGACCAGCGCATCGGCATCCCCATCGGCACTCTTGACCTCGCGAAAGCCGGCGTAGCGCGCGACATCGGCGGTTGCCGAGCCGACCGTGAAGATTGGCACATCGCGCCGTTCAGTCAGTCGCGCCCAAGCCACAACGCCATGACGGCTGGTGGCTAAGATGGCCTGACTCGTTGTCCAATCGGGCAGCGGCGGGTTCGTGAACCTGACCGAGGTCAGCGGACATATCAGCACACGATGACCAATATCCGCCAGCGCCTTGGCCACCCGTTCAGCGTCGGTGCGGGGGCGGGTGACTAGCCAGCGCATGAGGGTGTCACCGGACGGGTTCGGACAAAGCCAGCAATTCCGCGCCGGCGTCGGCGCCCAGCCTCTCGGCATCGGAGGCAGGCCCCTCTCGGACGACGCGGTGCACCGACGCGCCATCCGGGCTGGCGACCAGACCGCGCAGATGCAGAACGGTCCCGTTGGTTTCAGCCAGCGCCGCGATCGGCGTGCGGCAATTGCCATCGAGTTCGGCCAAAAGCGCGCGCTCGGCTGTCACGCGGATCTGGGTGATCGAACAGTTCAGCGGCGACAGAAGCTCTTGGGTTGCTTGATCGTCCTCGCGAGTTTCCAGGCCGATGGCGCCTTGGGCAACCGCGGGCAGCATTTCTTCGGGATCCAGCGCGGCGGTGATGGCGTCGCGGCGGCCCAGCCTGTTGAGGCCGGCAACCGCCAGCAGCGTGGCTTCGACTTCGCCATCGGCCAGCTTGCGGAGGCGGGTGTCGACATTGCCGCGCAAGGGCACCACCGACAGATCAGGCCTCAAAGCCAGAACCTGCGCCTGACGCCGCAACGACGCAGTGCCGACAACAGCGCCTGGCGGCAGATCAATCAGTGACGCGGCGACGGATGAAATGAATGCATCGCGAGGATCTTCCCGTTGCAGAAGACACCTTATCGTCAGGCCTGGCGGCAGCCAGGTGGGCACGTCCTTCATGGAATGGACTGCAACGTCGATCTCGCCAACGATCAAGGCGTCCTCAATCTCCTTTGTGAAAAGACCCTTGCCGCCGATATCGGCCAGCACCTTGTCCTGGACCTTGTCACCGGTCGTCTTGATGATCCGAATAGCTATCGCATCCGGTTCGGCCAAATCGACATGGGCATTCACCAGCAGATCACGGACTTCATGGGCCTGCGCCAGGGCAAGCGGGCTACCGCGCGTCCCGATCGTCAGGCGCGCGGCAGTTACGGAATTTCGGGCAAAATCTTGGGTCTCGTTCATGGTGCGCCACATATGGCACGGATAGGACCGCCATGCTAAGAGCCTGTTTCGAAATTGCTTATGGTCTGCACCGTCTTATTAAGGTTTTGGGCAAGGAGGGCGTCGCGCTGCGATGCCGGGCGCATCGTAAGCGGCGCACGGCGCAGACCAAGGCCTTGATAAGACGGCCCTTCGGGTCGTCGCCGGAGTTGTGAGTGCCGCGTCGCGCCGGCTTGACGATGCCTCCAGCATCGCCGGCGCCACCGCTCCTAACACTCGCAAATCCGGCGACGATGCAGACCGTAAGCAATTTCGAGACAGGCTCTAAGAGCCGTTTGAACCGCAACCAGCGGACGCGACCCACCACGATGCTTGTCCTCGGCCTGGAAACCTCCTGCGACGAAACCGCCGCCGCTATCGTTGATGGCGAACGCAGGATCTTGTCCAACGTCGTGCTGTCCCAACTGGACGATCACCGCGCCTTTGGCGGCGTGGTGCCAGAGATCGCCGCCCGCGCCCACCTATCGCACCTCAATGGAGTTGTTAGGCGAGCGCTTAGCGAAGCGGAAATCGAGCTTAGCGAACTCGATGCGATTGCAGCGACTGGGGGACCGGGCCTGATCGGCGGCGTTATGGTTGGGGTTACGACGGCAAAAATGATGGCGATGGGCGCCGGAAAGCCGTTCCTGGCCATCAACCATCTGGAAGGGCACGCCTTGACGGCGCGCCTAACTGACGGCGTTTCATTCCCTAATCTGCTGCTGCTGGTTTCGGGCGGACATTGTCAATTGCTGCTGGTCGAAGCCGTCGGTCGGTATCGGCGGCTGGGGACGACAATCGACGATGCCGTTGGAGAGGCGTTCGACAAGACAGCTAAGTTACTGGGCCTTGGCTACCCAGGCGGACCGGCGGTCGAGCAAGCAGCCTCGAGGGGCGACCCAGAAGCCTACCCGCTTCCGCGACCATTATTGCGGCGCAAGGGCTGCGACTTCTCATTCTCCGGCTTGAAGACTGCGGTCAAACGCGCAGTCGAGGCCCTGCCCAACGGCCTGGCAGACAGCCGGGCTGTCGCGGACCTGGCGGCCTCGTTTCAAGGCGCCGTCGCCGACATTCTTGCCAATCGGACTCGCCACGCGATGGCCATTTGCGAGCGCGAGGCTCTGGGCGTCACATCGCTGGTCGTTGCGGGCGGGGTAGCGGCCAACCAAACGATCCGCAGCAGGCTGGCCAAACTTTCGAACGAGTCTGGCTATGGCTTCGTTGCGCCACCGCTGGCACTGTGTACGGACAATGGTGCGATGATCGCCTGGGCGGGGGTCGAACGGCTACGGCTGGGGCTTGTCGACACTCTTGATTTTCAGCCAAGACCGCGCTGGCCGCTGGACGAAACGGCGCCGAAATCGATCGGTGCCGGTGCGGTCAAGGCGTAAGAGACCGGTTCTGGCGCGTTGGGACAGGCTAGGCTAGGGTCCGCGCGACTCAACGAAGCGAAGCACGAAGGGCACAAGACGTATGGCGTTCATCATCACCTGTACCGACAAACCAAATAGCCGGGACCTGCGCGCGGCGACGCGGCCGGACCATCTGGCTTATGCCAGTGAATTCATAGACAAGATCCTTGTTGCAGGCCCGACGCTGGATGATGAAGGTCAGCCCAATGGCAGCGTACTAATCATGAAGTTCGATGACCGGGCCGAAGCGGAAGCCTTTTGTGCCGGCGACCCCTATGCCAAGGCGGGCCTGTTCGCCAGCACGACCATCATGCCTTGGCGCCAGACCATTCCGAAGGAATAAACTCATGGGCTATTGGCTGATTAAGTCTGAGCCGGAAACCTGGTCTTGGGAAGACCATGTAAAGGCTGGAACCGAGGAATGGGACGGCGTGCGCAACTATCAGGCGCGCAACAACATGTCCGCCATGGAGATCGGTGATAGGGTCTTCTTTTATCATTCGGTGAAGGAAAAACAGGTCGTCGGCATTGTGGAGGTGGCCTCGGAAAGCCACCCGGACTCGACTGACACGACCGGCAAATGGACTTGTGTCGATTTTCGTGCCGTCAAGCCCTTCACCAAGCCGGTGACGCTCGACCAGATCAAGGCTGACCCGCGACTGACCGACATGGTGCTGGTCAACAACTCAAGACTGTCTGTCCAGCCGGTCACCGAGGATGAGTGGCGGCTGGTCTGTTCACTAGGCGAAACAGATCCGGACTGATCCAAAGCCGACATGACGGCGGCAGTGCCATTAGGCGGCGCGTCAGCCGATTCGCCCTGCAAAGGCAGGCCCGCTCGGCTATGCCGCCTGGCTGAGATTGAAGACGGTCAGGCGAAAGGGTTTGTTGTCCGGTTAAACAGCGGTGACCTCGACATTCTCGTCGCAAGACGCGGTCGAGACATCTTCGCCTATGTCAATTCATGCCCGCACGCGGGCTCGCCGCTCAACTGGCGGCCCGACAGGTTCATGAGTCTCGATGGCAAGTTGCTACAATGCGCCACCCATGGTGCGCGCTTCCGCGTCGAGGACGGGCTGTGTGTCGCCGGCCCCTGTACTGGTCAGAGCCTGACAAAACTGGCTGTGGAACTCGACGGCGATACCGTGTCCGTCCGCATTCCGGGCCGTACGTCCGGGTCCGGCTGAAGCCGACCACAGACGTACGGCGCATCTTTCTCGGAAACTAGATCCAGCTAGTTGGCTGGTACGATGCGGGCTCGCTCTCCGTAAATGATCAGCACCCGGCTGCCAGGGGCGATCGGCTGTTCAGCACCCTGGACGAGCGTGACGATTTGACCGTTGTTAAGGCGAAGCGTGTATTCCAGGCCGGTCTGACGGGTCAGGCCTTCCTCAAGATAGTTGCCGACAAGGCCGCCGGCGACCGCGCCGCCGATGGCGCCAAGAATATTCTCGGTAGTGCCGCCGCCGATCAAGGATCCGGCCGTTCCGCCCGCGGCCGCACCGGCCACTGCGCCGATACCTGTACGCGTGCCCTCGACATTCACCGGCCGATAACTGACCACCGTGGCAAGTTCCGAACGCTCGACCCTGTTAGCATCGTCCAGGGATACCGTGTTCTGGCTGATGTTCGGGGCGCATGCGGCCAAAACCAGCATAAAGGACGCCAGGATAGCGACGACACCGCCGCGCATTGTATGGATGTGGGTCATTGCTGCCTCTCAGTGGAACCGTGACTGGTGAGTGATAATAGGGCGTCTTGCCCGCGATTGCGAGGCGATCTGCGGTTGAGCGCCCTTCACATTCGGTGGATACTTGCGTTAACGCCGCGTCAATAGGTTGGCAGTCAAGCCAGCCGCTCAGTCAAAAAGGGAAGAATCGTATGTCGACCGACACCAGTAATTTTCCGGTGCCGCAGGAATGGGCCGATCGAGCCTGGATCGACGAAGCCACCTATCAACGCATGTATGACCAGTCGGTCGAAGACCCTGAGGGTTTTTGGGCCAAACAGGCCGAGCGCCTGCATTGGTTTAAGCCTTTTTCCAAGGTTAAGGACGTCAGCTACAGCGGCGATGTTCACATTCGCTGGTTCGAGGATGGCGTCACCAACGCTTGCTACAACTGCGTCGACCGGCACCTGGAGACCAGGCCCGATCAGACGGCATTGATCTGGGAGGGCGATGACCCGTCCGAGCACAAGCACATCTCTTATTCAGAGGTGCACCAAAATGTAGCGCGGCTGGCCAACGTTCTTAAGGATCGCGGCGTCCGCAAAGGGGACGTGGTTACGATCTACATGCCGATGATCCCGGAGGCAGCCTACGCCATGTTGGCCTGCGCGCGGATCGGGGCCATCCATTCTGTCGTATTCGGCGGCTTCTCGCCCGACAGCCTGAAGGACCGAATCCAAGACGCGAGTTCAGTGTGCGTTATCACGGCGGACGAGGGCTTGCGCGGCGGCCGGACGGTCCCGCTAAAAGCCAACACCGACGCTGCGCTGGAAAACTGCCCCAGCGTTCACACCAATGTGGTCGTGCAACGTACCGGCGGCGATGTCGCTTGGATCAACGGTAGAGACGTCTGGTATCATGAGGCCTGCGCGGCGGTCTCGTCGGATTGCCCGTGCGAGGAGATGAACGCCGAAGACCCGTTGTTCATCCTTTACACCTCCGGGTCGACCGGCAAGCCGAAGGGCGTGTTGCACACGACAGGCGGGTACATGGTCTACGCCTCCATGACCCATGAATACGTCTTCGACTATCACGATGGGGATATTTATTGGTGCACAGCCGATGTCGGCTGGATCACCGGCCACAGCTACATCGTCTATGGTCCGCTGGCCAACGGGGCAACCTCGCTCATGTTCGAGGGCGTGCCGAATTATCCCGACACCAGCCGTTTCTGGCAGGTCTGCGACAAGCACAATGTCAACATCTTCTACACCGCGCCGACCGCCATTCGCGCCTTAATGCGCGATGGCGACGGGCCGGTCAAAAGCACGGATCGCAGCAGCATCAGGCTGCTTGGCAGCGTTGGAGAGCCGATCAATCCGGAGGCCTGGCTTTGGTACTACAACGTCGTCGGCGACGGCCGCTGCCCGATCGTCGACACCTGGTGGCAAACCGAGACAGGCGGCATCCTGATCACGCCCCTGCCGGGTGCGACGACCCTGAAACCAGGTTCCGCCACACGGCCATTCTTTGGCGTCAAACCGATCATCGTCGATAGCGAGGGCAACGAGCTCGAAGGCGCGACAAGCGGAAATCTGTGCATTGCCGATAGTTGGCCGGGTCAAATGCGTACGGTCTATGGCGACCATGAGCGTTTCGTGCAGACATATTTTTCGACCTTCCCGGGGCGCTACTTTTCCGGCGACGGCTGCCGCCGCGACGAGGACGGCTATTATTGGATTACCGGCCGGGTCGACGATGTGATCAACGTTTCAGGTCACCGGATGGGCACGGCCGAGGTCGAGAGCGCGCTCGTTGCCCACTCCAAGGTCTCTGAGGCTGCGGTGGTTGGTTACCCCCATGACATCAAAGGTCAGGGCATCTATGCCTATGTGACCCTAACAGCCGGAGCCGAGCCATCCGAAGGGCTTCGCCAGGACCTGGTCAAATGGGTACGGCGGGAAATCGGACCCATCGCAACGCCGGATTTGATTCAGTGGGCGCCGGGTCTGCCCAAGACACGCTCAGGCAAGATCATGCGCCGGATTCTGCGCAAAATCGCAGCGGACGATTTCGGCCAATTGGGCGATACGTCGACCCTCGCCGACCCCGCCGTCGTAACGGAACTTGTCGACAATCGGAGGAATCGCAGCGAGGGCTAACCGATTCTCGAACAGAGAAGCGATCGCTTTGTGGGGCAGCCGATTGGGCCGCTCTCGCCAATCAGCTTGTCGCGGGCATAGCGCCAGCGTTACAAACTTGCAACGGTCGGTGACAAACCGGTGATAAATCCTTTATCCCGCTGGCATGTTCGGTCGAATCCGCCTAAGTAATTTGGTGGCTCTCAACGATAGTGACGAGATAGGCTACCGCAGTGCGGGATAGGTGGACGAAACGTTTAGGTGTGTGCCTGCTGGCCACGGCTTTGCCCGTGACCATCGGGATTGCTACGCCTGCGTCCGCGCAGTCCAGCGGCTGGTATGTCGAGGGCGGTGGCGGCGTCAACTGGCTAAGCGACATTCAATTCGACGAGTCGGGCTCGGAATACGAAATCGATACCGATACCGGCTGGGCGGCTGGCGGCCGTGTCGGCTATGGCTGGGACAATGGGCTGAGGCTCGAGGGCGAGGTGACCTATCGCGACAATGGCGATGGTGTCGACCTGTTTGTGGGTCCCGGTGGCAGCCCGCCTGGAGACAGCGGCGATTTCGATCTGTTCGACGACCCGATCGATGTGTCTTCTCTCGCGCTGATGGGCAACGTCTACTACGACATCGGCGAGTATCATTCGATTACACCCTATGTCGGACTGGGTGCGGGCGCGCTGTTGATCGAATTTGAGGACGCGTCCGGTAATGACGGCGACGAAACCGTATTCGCCGCCCAGGCCCGTGCCGGCGTGAACGTTGCAATCACCGACACGCTTTCGGCCTCGGTCGACTACACCTATCTGCGCGGCTTTGACCTGTCGCAACAGTATTGCTGCGGCGCTGTGAATGACGACTATGAGGCCCAAACGGTCATAGCGGGTCTGCGTTATACCTTTATGGCACCGCCGGCACCGCCTCCAGCGCCCGCAACGGTCGTACCGGTCGCCGAAACCAGCTTCATCATCTTCTTCGATTGGGACAGCGCGGCGCTGACGGCCGAGGCCAACGAGGTCCTCGACGATGTGGTGGTGACAGTCAACCAGATCGGTGCCGCCTCGCTGCTGCTCGACGGCTACACCGACCTGTCGGGTTCGGCAGAATACAATCTGGGCCTGTCCGAACGGCGCGCGCAATCAGCTGCCGACGGTCTGATCGCACGCGGCATCGCCCCGGATGAAATCGTTATTCGGGCGTTTGGTGAAGAAAATCCTCTGGTGCCGACACCGGATGGGGTACGCGAGCCCCAAAACAGGCGAGTCGAAATTATCCTGGGATAGAGGTTCTGCCTCACTGCCGCGGAACCCGACACATCATGTCAGAATTATGTCATCACAGGCCTTGGCGGTGCCTCTTGGCCTGTGTTCTCGGCACGGAAACTCCTAAAAACGCTCGCCTTTCTTTAAAGTAGAAACTGCCTGACATTCGCCCCATTCTGTTGTAGAAGCGCAACACACGGTGTCAAAAGCACCACAATTCACGCGAACGGCTAGCCCTTGACACGAGGGTGGGCTATTTTCGTTCGTGACTGTGCGGAAATCTTGCTGGATGCCGCCAGTGGGGTCGAACGATTTGTAGATGGAGAACAGCGAGATGCGGAACCGTTCCATACTGCTTACCTCATTCCTGTCATCGGCGGCCCTGTTCGGGTTGTCGCTGTCCGCTCAGGCGCAGCAGACCAATGGCTTCTTTATCGAAGGCGGCGGCGGCGCAAACTGGGTCGAAGATATGAACATCTTCCCCAGCTCGTTCGCATTCCCTGGCGCAGAAGGCTCCATCGGCCCAATCGACTTGGATCCAGGTTGGGCAGCGTCGGCACAGGTCGGCTATGGCTTCGGCAATGGCCTGATTCTCGAGGCTGAAGCGACCTATCGCGACAATGATGGTGATCTCAATGTCAGCGGCGTAGAGCTTGGCGAGGGGGGTGTTCCGGTCTCGAGCTTTTCGCGCGACTACGAAGTCAACCTCGATTCCTGGGCGTTCATGGGCAACGTCATCTACGAATTTGACGTCGTAGCCGGCATGCACCCCTATCTCGGCGCCGGTGCGGGCGTCGCGATTATCGACACCGAAGTCACCACGCCGGGATTTGGCACGTTTAGCGATGACGATACTGTCTTCGCCGCGCAAGCCATGGCAGGTGTAAGAGTACCGCTGACCACGCAGCTTAGCTTCGTTCTTGATTATCGCTATTTCGTTGGCTTCGACGCCGATTTCTCATCGCTTGGCGGACTGGGAGACGGTCTCGTGCCGCTGACCCAGGAAGAGGACTACGTCAACCACACGGTCATGGCGGGCTTGCGCTACACCTTCTCGCCACCCCCGCCGGAGCCGATCCTGCCGCTAAGGCCGGTCGCTGCACCGCCGGCAGAAACCGCGTTCATCGTGTTCTTCGATTGGGATCGCGCGGATCTGACACCGCAGGCCAATTTGGTGCTGGACGATGTGGTCGTGGTGGCCAATCAGAACGGCTACGCTGCGGTTCGTCTTGACGGCTACACCGATCTTTCGGGCTCGCCCCAATACAATCTCGGCCTGTCCGAGCGCCGCGCCAACTCGGTGGCAGATGCTCTGATCGCCCGCGGCATCGCGCCGGACGAAATCGTGATACGGGCCTTCGGTGAAGAAAATCCGTTGGTTCCGACACCGGACGGCGTGCGCGAACCGCAAAACCGCCGGGTGGAGATCTTCTTGAGCTAACACACAGCTCAAGATATAGATGAGAGATGGGGCGCGGCCTTTCGGGGCCGCGCCCTTCTCATTTGCCTTGCCAGGTGACCGGCAAAGATGCCATCGACCCACCGATAAGGGATTTCGTCGTGGGCGCACAATCGCACCCGGCGTCGAGCGTTCGACGGATCATGATCGTAGGCGGCCCGGGATCGGGCAAGAGCGTGCTGGCACGGCTGCTGGGCCAGAAAACCGGCCTGCCAGTCTTCCACATGGATCACATTCACTGGAAGTCAGGTTGGGTCGAGCGCGATCGATCGGACAAGGACCGTCTTACCTACGAGGTTCATCGGCAAGACAAGTGGATCTTCGAAGGCGGCCATTCGCGAACCTATGACGAGCGTGTGGCGCGAGCCGATATGCTGGTTTGGCTGGACATCGCGGTTTCACTGCGGATCTGGCGGGTGATCCGCCGCCTGTTCGTCCACTACGGCCGGACGCGCCCGGATCTTCCCGAAGGCTGTCCGGAACGACTTAACCGGGGGACCTTCGAGTTCCTCTCCTTCATCTGGCGGACCCGGCATAGCGCCCGCGCCAAGATCAAGGCGATTGCCGACGATCCGCCACCGCACCTAGAAGTCCACCACCTTCGGTCGCTGCGAGAAGTCCGCCAGTTTCTGGCCGCCTTCGATTGAGCAATCCTAAAACTCACCGCTGAGCACTACGTATCTGGTTTGACTTCCGGCAGTTCTTGCCTATCCGGCGCCAATGAGATCACAGGAAGAGATACCTTTTCTCCATCTGTGTCAGGCAACCGGTCCGAACGTCTCAAAATGAATCTGGTCGACCGGCACTTCAGCATCCTCCAGACCAGAACGAACATCAGCCAGAAACTGAGCCGGGCCACAGAGCATGTAGTGGGTATCCGGTCCCGTGTTCAGGTCGAGCAGAGTCTGGGCATCTACTCGACCCCGTTTGTGATAGTCCGTTCCAATCCGATCCGACGCGCCAGGCCTGCTGTAGAGAATGTGGTTCGAGATGTTTGGTCTGTCGCCAACAATTCGGTCGACCTCGTCGCGCAGCGCATGATGGCTGCTGTCCCGCGCGCCATGAACGAACCAAACGGGACGTTTTCCGCATTCGACCGCGACTGCATGGAGCATCGACACCATCGGCGTCAAACCGACACCGGCACTTGCGAGCACCAATGGGCATTGGTTGCAAGGAACGACAAATTCGCCTGACGGCCTTCGCGCGCGTATTGGGCTACCGGCACCAACCACATCGTGCATGAAGCGAGACACGAGGCCCCTATCTTCCCGCTTGATGCTTAACCGGTAAGTGTCTTCCTTGGGCGAGCCCGACAAAGAGTAACTGCGGCGTACCTTGCCTGGCTGACCGGGAATATCGAGCTCGATTGGAAGGTGCTGTCCTGCCTCAAATACGGGCAAGGGGGCGCCACCGGCCGGTGACAGATAGAATGAAGCGATGTCTTTTGCCTCAACCTCCTTCCTTGCCACCACCAGCTCGTGAGCTTGCGAAACATCCGCTTCCCACCGCAGGGACAGCGCAGCAGGCCGATCGACAACAGCCTTGACGGTAACGTCGATCATTCTGCGCGCACCGGCGTCGCCGACGTCGTGGGGGTCCCAATCGATGGTGGCCAATCCCGAAATTTGCACCATGCCGCCGGTTTCGAAATCGACAAACAGAAGCCCAACATGCGGGTTCCTCAGCAAGTTGCCGATTGTATTGAAGAAGTTATTGCCTGCGTAATCGGGGATCCTCAGATGCGTGCCGTCGATGATTTGGACGAATCCCGGTTCTCCGCCACGATGCGAGGCGTCAAAACCGTTCGAATCTTGACCGTCTCCAGCCTGATAACCGCTGCCGATGAACAGGGTGTCTGCATGTCGGATAAGCGCAATCTGATCGCTTGTGAGATGGTCGGAGGTCTTAGCGCTCTTCGATCTTAGGCTATCGACCCGGTGCCATTCACGTTCGCGGATGTATTGCGGGCAGTTGCCGAATGTCTGGCGGATATCGATGGCAAACCCGCCCGCGGTCGGGCGGATCATGCCACTGAGACGGTTGCGTCTGCGTGTTGCCAATTCAATCCCCAACACGCCAACGTTCGATCCTGAATTGAGCGTTGCGGCTAAGGGGTCCGAAGGATCGACATCCGTCTCAAGGATAAGGGTGCCCCGGTCGGGTGAACGGATAAACCCATCGGAGCCCTCGACGATCGTGGTCCAGATTCGCTCTTGATCGTCGCTTGCTGACACCACCAGGAAAGGAAGGGACTTATAGAAATCGCGGTGCTGTTGAGGCATGTAACCGCGAATGAAGCCCGCTGCCCAGGACGCTACTTCGGGGGCGCCGGCCCGCAACTGTGCTTGGCGTTCACCGTCGTGGAAGGGGTTAGATGCAAGACCCATGGAGCCCTCGTTCTCAAGACTGTACGCTTCGTTCGAAAATTAGGTTGGCGCCCTTACGAGGACCCTGGGATCGGCGACCTGGCCATGCCGACAAAATCTGGTTCGGCCTCTATCCGTCCAAGCCACGCCCGGATGTTGGGATAGGCCTCAAGGCTGACTCCGCCCTCGGGTGCGTGGGCGATGTAACTGTAGCCTGCAACATCGGCCAAGGTGAGGCGTCCGCCCACGAGGAAGGCACGCCCTTCCAGTGCGGCGTCCATAACCTCGAACAGTCTGTGCGCCTTGGCTTGGGCCGCCTCGTGATCGAGACCCGCGCCAAAAACCGTCACCAGCCGCGCCGCAGCCGGCCCCGAAGCGATCTCGCCTGCCGCGATCGAGAGCCAGCGTTGTATCTCGGCCCGTTCGACAGGTGTGCGACCCGTCCACTGCGCGTTGTCGCCGTAAGCCTCTGCAAGATAGGTGATGATTGCGTTGGAGTCAGCGAGCTGAACACCATTGTCGTCGATCGCCGGCACCTGGCCCAGCGGGCTGATCGCAAGATAGTCAGCAGCTTTGTGAGCGCCGTTGGCCATATCGAGGTCTATGGTCTCATACGGCACACCGAGGAAAGCCATCATCAATTCCGCCCGGTGGCAATGGCCGGATTTGGGATTGCGGTAGAGCTTTACCGGGGCGGCATCCGCTGGAAACTGCGTGGTCATCTGAGGTCTCCTAGATAGGCATGGGGCTAGAGGTCGAGGTCGCTAAGGCCAAGGTGATCGTCAGGAGGGCGGCCGCGAGGCCAACGGAACTTTCGATCCTCTTCAGCCAGGCATACCTTTTCGGTGGCGGTTTCCCGGGCAAATGGCGGTACGGGAGGACGCGGCGCTTCAACGGTCATCGCCGGATGCCATCGGCTCCGCTGCCGTTAGCCGGTGTTAAGAGGGGCGATCTTAGATGAGAGCGCACATAGTCCAGAGCTAATAGAGCGCACCGTGACAAGGCACGGAACCTCTGGATTCGAAGGACCATGATCGATCCAAAGGGCCTAACGGCGTCAATTTCGTGGACACTCATTTTGCTTCTCCGGGCGACTTGGAACGGCGCTGTTAACGTCCGAAGTGCATTTTGTCGTTTTCCAATCGGAGAGGAATATTCATTCATCGAAATGAATTATTCCGAAAATCGGAATAATTGCGCTCAACGAAGCCAAAATCGAAACATGCTGATTTGAAAAGAATCGAAGCCGACAGTCGGTAATCCCAACCGAGCGATACTCAAGGGTGCATCCGGAATCGCTTGATCCGGCCCGCGCCGCGACAGAGGATTATCTTCAGGAATTGGAGGCGGCCCTCGGCGACGACGCCGATCGGGCATTTACCATGAACAAAGTGCGTGCCCGGGCGCGAAGTCCAAAATAAAAAAAGGCGGAAAACATGGTGGAGCCGAGGGGAATCGAACCCCTGACCTCTACAATGCCATTG
>JBCCER010000026.1:0-33048 GCA_039030175.1 Pseudomonadota bacterium | reverse complement strand
TTCCCGATAGACCTGGAAGGTAATGCCGAGGTTGAACAGCTCGTTCTCCGCATCTTGCGACCGTTCGTTTAGGGTATCGAGGCCCATATCGCACAGTCGCTGTCGGATCAGACCCATTGGCCGCCTCTCGGTCCCATCGAGCGGGCGCACGAGTTCATCGAAAAAGTCGCCGTCCCCGTAGTCGGTGAATAGGTCGTGCGTCTGATCGGCCAGTTCGTTCAAGCCTGTCTCCTTGGCACAGCTTTCGAGCGCCGCGATGATGCTCGGCAATCATCAAACCCCATTGCCCGCCCGACCTCAAGCCCCACCGGCGCCGTGGGGGTTGTCACGCCGGCCGGTGGAGCCGAGATTCAGGTACGCGATGCACTAACAGGATCGGACCGCACGAATGGCAGAGAGCCCATTGCGCCCTGTCGATGACCAAGCGCGCCGGCAAGCGAAAGCCATTGTGCGAACGGCCACGTTCGGCGCGCTGGCCACGATCGAACCGGAAACCGGGGCACCGCTGGCGAGCAGGGTTGGCGTTGCGTCGGATACCGATGGTGCGCCGGTTTTGCTGATCTCAAGCTTGGCCGCTCACTTTGTGGCCCTGTCTGCGAACCCCGCCTGTTCGCTGCTTCTAGGTGAGCCGGGGAAGGGCGACCCGTTGGCTCATCCTCGTCTGACGATGATCGGAAAGGCCCTGCGGATAGAAGATCCCGAGCACGCCGAAACGACCAAGCGCCTTTATCTCCGTCGTCATCCGAAAGCTGAGCTCTATGTCGGGTTCGCCGACTTCGCCTTTTGGCGGATTGACCTAGACCGCGCGCTGTTCAACGCCGGCTTCGGCAAGGCTTACTCCATGGCGCCGGAAGATTTGCTGGTCTCGAAGTCACTAGGTGCTGGGTCTCAACCGCCAACGGAGGTCTGAATGTGCGCGCGGAACCCACTTTCGTTCAGCGCGTCGACAATCCGCTGAACATGGGGTGGGTCGCGGGTCTCCACGATGACGTCGATCTCAGCATGCTTGATCGGCATCTCAGACAGCAGCCGCAGATGGTAGACTTCGACGATGTTGCCGTCATTTTGGCCGATGATCCCGCTGATGCGGCTCAAGGCTCCAGGTGCATCGGCAATTCCGATGCGCAGCCGCACAAGCTGGCCAGAGCGCGCCAGGCCTCGCATCAAGATCGATGAAACCATGCGCGGATCGATATTGCCGCCGCACAGAACCGTGCCGACATGTGCCCCTTCAAAGACCTCAGGCCGCGTCATGATCGCGGCGATGCCGGCAGCTCCGGCGCCTTCGATCAGCAGCTTTTGGTCCACCAGCAGTCGGTGAACCGCGCGCTCGATATCGGTCTCCTCAACCTCGATGATCTCGTCGACGAGAGCATTAACGATTGGGCGGGTCAGTTGGCCGGGCCGTTTCACCGCGATTCCTTCGGCGATGGTGGCGCCATGGTAATAGGCCCGCCGTCCCGCAAGGGAATCGACCATTGAGGGATAAAGCGCTGACTGGACGCCGATTACCCGTAAGTCAGGCTTGATGGCCTTCGCCGCGACCGCCATGCCGCCGATCAGCCCGCCGCCCCCGATCGGAACGACCAGGGCGTCGAGGTCCGGTGCATCAGCCAGCATCTCCAGCGCAATGGTTCCCTGGCCGGCGATGATGAGGGCATCGTCGAACGGATGCACCAAGATCAACCCGTCCGTTTCAATGCGCTCGGCCACGTGGGTCCTTGCGTCGTCGAGGTTTTCGCCGACCAATACGACCTCGGCCCCCAAGGCCTCCGTTCGCGCTACCTTGGTGAATGGCGTGGGCCGGGGCATCACGATTGTGGCCGGAATGCCCAGTCGTCTGGCGTGATATGCGACGCCTTGTGCGTGGTTGCCGGCGGATAGGGCGATCACGCCACGCATCCGTTCGCTTTCGGTCAGCGCCTCCAGCCGATTGCACGCGCCGCGCACCTTGAAGGCCCCGGTCGGCTGCAGATTCTCAAGTTTCAGCGTGAGTGAGGCAGGCGACAAGTCGGCCAGCGCCGGTGCAGGAACCGTTGGTGTCCGGACCACATGGTCCTTTATCCTCGCGGCTGCGCGGCCGACATCATCGAAGGAGACCGGCAAGCTCGACATGGGGCTACTCTGATGGCCTCAGCGTCGTCGTGCCAAGGCCGGTTTCGCGCAGCTCCTCTGGCGTTCCGGAGATCGGGAACAGCTCAACGTCGCGCCACATCTCTCTCAGATCTCCGTAATGCGGCGAGAACGGATTGCCTGACTGGCCAGGCGCGATCCCGAACAGCGAGTTGTCGAGATCGGAAAGATCGTAGACTGCGCGATAGCTGGGCCCATGGGTGTCAAGAAACGGGTCCGTGGGATTCCCGATCCAGCCACCGGCTCTGTTAACCGTGTAGTCGCTGCCGTCCGTCGCGATCGAAAGATCGACCAGGCCGCTGATCACAGGAATGCGCGAGAAGAGCTGGTGGCGAAACGGGGCAATGTGCTCATCGCCCCATCGCCAGGCCGCAATGTCCGCGCCATGGCGCTCAGCAAGCCAGTCGAGTGCCTGATCAAGGGCGTTCTGGACGACCGCTTCGCAGGTCTCTGTTGATTGACTCGAGGCATCGTCACACCATTCAGGCCGACTCCTCAGAATTTCGGCGATCTGGCTGGGATGCAAGCCCCAATACCCCTCGAATAACTCGCCAAGAGCGGGTGAGAAAATCGCCCGAGATAACTCCCGAACCCATGCGGAATAAATCAGCGGTTCGGGCCGCTCTCGGTCCATTCGATAGTCCCAGGCGCGCAGCAGCGCGTACGCCTCGCCGGCACGCGTATCGCTCGCATTTGCTTCCAAGAGCAGCGGCAGCAGTTCGGCGGCTGCTAGGGAAAGATCGTCCGCCTGAAAAGCCTGATTTGCCTCGACAGAGACCGGCTCGGTTAGAGCCTCCGGGCTCAGAAGCTGATTGATTCGCATCGCCCGATAGTCGCCGATCTCATCATAGCCAAGGAAGAACGGATAGTCCGGCCCGACGGCGGAGTTGTTGGCATTGATCAGAACGCCGCTCTCAGGGTTCAACTGCTGCGGCATGTCCGCGAAGGGGATGTATCCCTGCCAATCATTGTCAGCATCCCAACCGGCGACGGGGCGATAACCGGTGCGCTCCGGTCGCAACGGCACCCGTCCGACGGTGACAAAGCCGATCGTGCCCTGGGTATCGCCGAAGATGATGTTCTGTTGCGGGGTGATCCATCCGCTCAGCGCTTCGACCAGGGACTGTGCATCAGTCGCGTGGTTCACGTCGTAAAGCGCCCCGGCGATGATGTCTTCGTTCGTGAAGCCTGTGGCTTGCAGCGCCATCACATAATCATCGCCTGATGCAACCGCAGTCTCCCCATTGGCGTCGGATACGGCCGGTTCGTGGAGCGTTTCCGTCACCAGCAGCCGCTCTTCTTCGCTGTCGCCTGCCACAGCCGCAGCGGCCTGCTCATTGATGTCCGATATCACCGGCCCATGACGCGTCTCTCTGACTGTCAGCCGTTCTTCGTCGCCGAACCGAACCGCGATGACCTCTTCGCGTGTTTCGAACGGCTCGCTGCCGTCTGGCGTCAAATACCGCGTCGGATCTTCCGGATCGACCAATTCGACGAATAGATCTTGGGCGTCGGTGTAGGCGGTGGTTAGCCCCCAGGCGACATTCGTATTGTGCCCAAGAACGACCATCGGCACGCCGGGAATGGTCGCGCCGACGGCCGTGAGTCCCGGTGTCTCGATCCGCGCCAGGTACCAGATGATAGGCGCTTCGAGGGATAAGTGCGGATCGTTGGCGACGATCGGTAGCCCAGACTCCGTGTGCTCACCGCTGATCGCCCATTCATTGGACGCTTGGCTGGGTCCGAGGGGCGCTGGCATCGCAGCCAGCATCTGCCGAAAGTCCACCTCTGGCATCAAGTCCGCCAGCGTCTCGACCTCACCGGGCCCCGGCGGTATCAGGAAATCAACTTGATCCTCCGCCAGTATCTCGTCCATGGAGGCGCGGGCCAGCTCGCTGCGCCAGTTGGCCGACAGCTGAATGTCCATCAAGCGGCCCCATACAAGTGTGTCGGCCGGCTGCCAGGGCTCGAAGTCGTACCAGAGAGCGTAAAACTCAGGTGGCCATGCGCCGGAATGTTGGTCGATATACGCGTTGACGCCGTCGCTATAGGCGGACAGCAGGTCCTGCAGTTCCGGGGCCAGCCGGTCGTATGAGGCTTCCGCGAAACGATAGGCGCCAACAGTCCGCATGAACCGGTCTATCGGCACCGCGCTCGAACCGATGAGTTCGGCGACCCTTCCCTGACCGACCCGTCGCTGCATGTCCATTTGCCACAGCCGGTCCTGGGCATGGACGAAGCCGAGGGCAAAGGCCGCGTCCCGCTCGCTGCCCGCGTAGATATGCGGCACGGCCCGCTCGTCGCGAATGATTTGGACCGGCGCATCGATGCCGGCGACGCGCAGCGTATCGTCATAGTCGGGCACGCTACCGCGCAGATAGAAGTATCCAACGATGACGACGACGATAATGAGGCCGATGAGCGCAAGGGGAACGCGCCAAAGCCATTTCAACAACCGGCGCATCTAGATACCTTCCTTTTTCCACTCGGTGGCCGGGCGCGGATAACCCGACCGCAATCATCGTCGCACCACAAACCATGTCTAACAGACACAATCATGCTATGGCAGCCTCGTTGCGCCGGTTTGTCTCGGGTTTGAAGCGGTTTAAGGTCCAGGGCACGGCAAAGAGATAGTGTTTATCGGATTTGATTTATGGGTATTGGAAATGACGGTCGCACGCAAAACGATGGGCGCTGGGTGGGGCCATAGTGTCGATTGAGGAACCAAACGCGGGGCCGGTACGCGGATGGCGCCGATTGGTGGCGCCCCCCTGGCCGATCGAAATCGCAATGGTGATGGCCTACGCGATCGTAATTCCCTTGCTCGAGTCACCGAAAGCAATTCTCACCATCGCCATCATTCTGTCCTGGTGCTGCAGGATTCTGTTTCTGGAGCGTCAGACAGCCCCCTTCGGCTCGCTTGAACTCGCGGGCTTGGCGCGTGTTGCAGCCGTCTTCGCATCGGCGTTTTATGGCGCCTATCTCTTTGGCGATTGGGGCGGCTTAAGCAACATCAACCACGACCTGCTTCTGGTGGCATTTTTTGTCCTGATGCCAAGGGCAGGATATGGTGACCGGCCGGCGCGACTGATCCTTGCCGCGATTGTCGTCGGCTCGATCGCCGCCGTGGCGAGCCTGCTGATCTGGCCGGACCATCCGTCGGCCGTGGATATGGCAATCCTCTCCCTTCGCAATGCCAACATCACAGCCTTCTATCTGGCGCTGACATCGGCCGTCACGCTTGGATTTCTTGTCCAATCCATAAAGAACCGACATTGGTTGGCCGTCGCGGTCTTTGCCGGAATTCTGATCGCCCAATATGCCGGCATCGCGTTTACAGGCAGCCGAGCCGGGGCGGTGATGGCCTTGGTCGGTGCTCTAGTCGTGCCGGTTTTGGGCTTTGGCTGGCGTCGGGCGCTGCCGGCAGTTCTTCTGCTTTTCGCGATCGCCGCGATAACGGCGCTTTCGTTCGAGAGCCGTATCGTCTTGCGGCTGTCCGATGGATTGGGCGAGAACTTTCTGACCTATCGCGACCTTATGTGGGTGTGCGGCTGGAATGCATTTTTGGGTTCGCCTTTGCTTGGCTACGGGGCTGAAAACCTAACCTTCGCCTCGCAGGAACTCTTTGCCTCGGGCCAGGGATGCTCGCTGATCACCGGCAACAGCCATAATTTCTTGCTGAACGTGATGGTCGAAACCGGCTTGATCGGGACGGCCGCGCTTCTCTGGCTCGTTTATGAGGTTGCCAGACGCTTGTGGGCGGCTCGCTTGGTTAAAGGTCGTTCCTTCGTTGTCTGGGCCTCTGGTGTCGCGGGCCTCTGCCAGGTTGCCGTGGCGGGTCTAGTCGATGAAGTCGTGGCCTCTGAACCGAATCTGGTGCTCGGCCTGATGGTCGGACTGGCCATCGCCTTTGTCCGTCCCGCCGAGGTGCCCGACCGTTCGGGCAACAAGCTTTGACCTGACGAGCGGTCTCTCTATATCCACATCATGCGCACCGAATACCTAATAGGGCTGACGCCGGCCGGATTCCATCGCTTTGCGGTCCATCTATGGGGCGACGAAACTGAAACCGTCCCGACGATTTGCGTCCATGGGCTAACGCGCACGGGGCGCGACTTTGACTACCTCGCACCAGTGCTCGCCGTAGACCGCGAGGTCGCGTGTCCTGATGTGGTTGGCCGTGGGCAATCGAACCGGCTGCGTGACCCGACGCATTACACCAATTGGCAATACGCCATGGACATGACTGCAGTCATGGCGTCGATCGGCGACCGAGAGGTCGACTGGGTCGGAACGTCGATGGGCGGGCTGATCGGCATGATCGTGGCTGCGCAACCCGGAAATCCGATCCGGCGTTTGGTGTTGAATGATGTCGGCCCCTTTATCTCTGCCGAGGCCATCGATGAGATCGGCGCGCGACTGAGGCAACCGGTCCACCCTGATCAAGCGTCAATACGGACAGCTCTGCGCGAGTCGCTTGCCGAGTGGGGCGAACTCCCTGAAGGAGCCTTCGATCATTTGGCAGCGTTTAGCGAGATTGAGCGGCCTGATGGATCATGGGAGCGGTCGTATGACCCAGCGATCGCTGAGCCGTTCAAGAACCAGGATATAGGATCGGTCGATCTTTGGCCGCTATGGGAGGCGATCACCTGCCCGGTTCTTGTGATCCGAGGCGCTCACTCGAAGGTTCTGAGCGCCGAGACGGCAGCGCGAATGGCGGAACGTGATGGTGTTGACCTGGTCGAGATCGCCGGCTGCGGACACGCGCCGTCCTTAATGACGGACGATCAGATCACGCTGGTGCGCGATTGGCTGGATGCTTGACGGACCAACGTCGCTGACGATCGGCGACATTGACTTTCCTAGGTTTCGTGAGCGACCGCCTTGGCTCGCAGGTGACCTGCAAACGCTACGCAATACGGCTTTGAGCCAGATTCGGCGCCCGGCTAGAGACCTTGATCGGGTGCGAGTGGAGCGGATGAAATTTGCGATGGACGACGGTGACGTCCTGGTGGCCGCGCTTCACCGGCCGGAGGAGGCGAGCCATCGGCCCTTGGTGATCTTGATCCATGGTTTGGCCGGGTGCGAGGACAGCCCCTATATGCGCGTCACCTCGCTGGGTCTTTTGGCGCACGGCTACCCGGTTCTCAGGCTCAACCTGCGCGGCTCGGGACCCTCGCGCCCGCTCTGCCACGGGCAGTATCACGCAGGTCGAAGCGAGGATTTCGCTGCTGTTCTCGCCGCTCTGCCGGATGATCTTGCCGGCAACGGTGTGATCGCCATCGGTTACTCGCTTGGCGGCAATATGCTGCTAAAACACTTGGGAGAGCAGGGGGCGTCTTGCGGATTGCTGGGGGCGGTTACCGTGTCCGGACCCATAGACCTTAAGGCGACGCTGCTTGCCATGTTGAAACCACGTAATCGGCTCTATCACCACCATATGCTTGGTCTGATGAAGCGGGAGGTCGTCGCGCCTGCTTCCGACTTGTCGGCAGCGGAAAGAGACACCGTACGACGAGCTCGTACCGTCTATGAATTCGACGATTGGGTGGTTGCACCGCGCCATGGGTTCGGCCGGGCGGATCGCTACTACGAACAATGCTCAGCAAAGAACCATCTCTCAGGCATTTGCGTGCCGACGTTGATCATCCATGGCCGCAACGATCCTTGGGTTCCCGCAGCCATGTTCGACGAGGTGCCTTGGCAGTCGGTACCCTTGATCAGACTGCTCATGGCATCTGGCGGCGGCCATTTGGGCTTTCACGGCCTTGGAAATCATGCGCCGTGGCATGATCGCTGTATTATTCGTTTTCTTTCAGATCTTTAGGAATGTTTCCTAAGGTTTATTTTTTGGAAAGAAGCCCGGCCACTTCGACGGCGGCGTAGCTTAGTACTCCATCGCATCCCGCGCGCTTGAACGCCATCAGGCTTTCGAGCACGACCTTATCATTGTCGAGCCAGCCATTCTGGGCGGCGGCCTTCATCATCGAATACTCACCGCTGACCTGGTAGGCGTAGGTCGGCACCTCAAAGGCCTCCTTCACGCGTTGCACGATGTCCAGATAGGGCATGCCGGGTTTGACCATCACCATGTCGGCGCCTTCTGCCAAATCCATGGCAACTTCACGCAGTGCCTCGTTCGTATTGGCTGGGTCCATCTGATAGGTCTTCTTATCGCCGGTAAGCGCGGTCGCAGAGCCGACCGCATCGCGAAACGGACCGTAAAAGGCCGAGGCATATTTGGCCGAATAGGCCATGATCCGGGTCAGCTGAAAGCCCCGATCGTCCAGCGCGGCGCGGATCGAACCGACCCTGCCATCCATCATGTCCGATGGTGCGATGATGTCGGCGCCTGCTTCCGCCTGCACCAGCGCCTGTCCACGCAGAACTTCAAGCGTCTCGTCGTTCAAAATGCGGCCGTTGGCCACCAGCCCGTCTTGACCATGGCTGGTGTATGGATCGAGGGCCACGTCGGTAACGATCCCGACATCCGGAACGGCCGACTTGAGTGCACTGGTCGCGCGACACATCAAGTTGTTTGGATTTAGCGCCTCGCCACCATCATCTGTTTTTGCCGAAGGGTCGACTTGCGGGAATAGGGCGATCGCCGGAATGCCCAGGTCGCGTGCTTCGCGCGCAGCTTCGGTCATCAGATCGATGCTAAGCCGCTCGACTCCGGGCATTGAGGCAACCGGGGAGCGGATATTGGAGCCTTCGCAGACGAAGATGGGCCAGATCAAGTCATCTGGTGAGAGCCTGTTTTCGGCCACCAAGCGCCGGGTCCAATCGTCAGCTCGGTTGCGCCTCGGACGCGTGGTTGGATAGCGGCCGTGTGTATCGAAATGTGCCATTTGGCCCTCGTCTCGCGCTTTGGTGCCGCCGCGTAGCAGATGCAGCTACTCTTCAGGGCGCCGGATTGGTTGACCTCTGTGCCGATAATCTAATAGGCCATGGGGATCTTCACGATAAGGAAACCCGATCGTTGGATTTCAATCTCACCCACGAACAGCTTGCCATTCAAGACACCGTACGCAGTTTTGCGCGCGAACGTATGGCGCCTTTTGCCGCGGAATGGGATGAGGAAGGCACCTTTCCAGTCGATACAATGCGCGAGGCAGCCGCGCTTGGGCTGGCCGGTATCTACTGCACCGAACAGCACGGAGGCTCAGGTCTGGGTCGCGTCGAAGCCGCGTTGATCTTCGAGGAATTGTCGACCGCCTGTCCGTCAACGGCAGCCTTTTTGTCGATCCACAATATGGTCTCCTGGATGATCGATACGTTTGGCAGCGAGAGCCTGCGCGAGAGCTATTTGCCGCGCCTCGTGCCAATGGAGATCCTAGGCAGCTATTGCCTGACCGAGCCGGGCTCGGGCTCCGACGCTGCCTCTCTGCGCACGACCGCCGTTCGTGACGGCGACGATTATGTTCTGAATGGAACCAAGGCCTTCATCTCGGGCGGGTCCGCGAGCGATATCTACATAGTCATGGCACGTACTGGCGGCGAGGGGGCTGGCGGCGTGTCAGCCATATTGGTTGAGGACGGGACGCCGGGCCTGATGTTCGGAAAGAGAGAAAAGAAGCTGGGTTGGAACAGCCAGCCAACGACAACAGTGACGTTCGAAGACTGTCGTGTGCCGGTTGCCAATCGGCTGGGCGAGGAGGGCGAAGGCTTCAAAATCGCGATGCGCGGGCTCGATGGCGGCCGGGTTAATATCGGGGCCTGTTCGCTAGGCGGTGCACGGGCATGTCTCGATCAAGCCCGCGCCTATATGGGCGAGCGTCAACAGTTCGGCCGACCAATCGCCGAATTTCAGGCGCTTCAGTTTCGCCTGGCGGATATGGCAACCTCGCTGGATGCGGCCCGTCTGATGGTGCTGCGCGCAGCCCATGCGCTGGATGGCTCGCTACCGGAGGCGACCCAGCAATGTGCCATGGCAAAGCGGTTCGCGACCGATGCCTGCTTTGAGATCGTCGACCAGGCGCTACAGCTTCACGGCGGCTATGGCTACATTAAGGAATACCCCGTCGAGCGCTTTTTGCGCGACCTGAGGGTGCATCGCATCCTTGAAGGAACCAACGAGATCATGCGGGTTATCATCGCCCGTCGGCTGCTGTCCGGAAACGCCTGAAAACCTTACCGAATTTTGACGAAAGGGGCCGGTCGCATGACCGACGACGTTCTGTTCGAAAAACGCGGATCCATCGGCCTGATCACCCTCAATCGACCTAAGGCGTTGAACGCACTGAATCTGTCGATGATCCGGAAGATCCATCCCAAGCTTTCCGCTTGGGCGGATGATCCCAAGATTGGCGCGGTCGTGATTGCGGGGGCGGGCGAGAAGGCGTTTTGTTCCGGGGGCGATGTTAGGGCGGTCTATGATGCCGGGCTGATAGCCAAGGCCGACGGAACGATCGACAGGGGTTTGCCGGCTGACTTCTTCCGCGAGGAATACCGGCTAAACCACGCCATCCATACCTTTCCAAAGCCCTTTATTGCCCTGGTCGACGGCATTTCGATGGGCGGCGGGGTTGGCTTGTCGGTTCATGGGCCGATCCGGGTTGTTACAGAACGGTTGCTGTTCGCGATGCCCGAGACCGGGATCGGCCTTTTCCCTGATGTTGGCGGGGGTTGGTTCTTGTCCCGCTGCCCTGGTGAGTTGGGAACGTATTACGGTCTTACGGGGGCAAGGGCCAAGACGGCGGACGCACTGGCCATCGGTTATGGCACCCATCACGTGCCGTCGGACCGGCTATCGGAACTCGTCGAAGCACTGTCTGCGTCCGATTGGTTTGACGCGCGCAACGCTCATCGAATCATCGGCCAATTTGAGGAGGGGATTTCGGGTGCACCAATTCTCGAACACAGCGAAACAATAAATCGTTGCTTTGCGCATGACAGGGTCGAGGACATTCTGTCGGCACTAGAAACCGATGGTTCCGACTGGGGGCAGGAGATTGCCGCGCGCCTGTCCACCATGTCGCCGACGAGCATGAAGGTGACGCTGCGCCAGCTCAGGCTCGGGCGCAAAATGAGCTACGACCGGGTCGTCACAATGGAATACCGGCTGAGCCAAGCGTGCATGATCGACCGCGATTTCTATGAGGGCATTCGAGCCGTCCTTGTGGACAAGGACAAAACGCCTCGTTGGCTACCCGACAGTTTAGATCTCGTTTCCGACGAGATGGTGGCCTCGTATTTCGAGCCAATGGGCGCGCGCGATCTCGTGATCTAGCGCTGGCAATTCTTCAAGGCTAATAATCATGGCACGGCCGTCTCAATGGCCCTACATCCAGCGGGTCGCGGGATAGCGCGAGCGACTCGGTTCACCGGACAAAACGACGATGTTAATCATCCATTCGGACGCCCACCGCGTTCATGCCCCTAAGCGCGAGTTGAGCGGCGGTGACTTCATGATCGCGGTGGAGACGCCGCAGCGGGCGGACGCCATTTTAGCGGCGGTGAAGGCTGCGGGCATTGGTCCGATTGAAGAACCTGAAACCTTCGGATTGGATGCTATTTTGGCCGTCCATTCCGAAGCTTATGTGTCATTTCTTGTGCATTGTTACGAGGAGTGGGCCGCCGAGTATCCGAGTCGTGATGCCCTTCCCTTGATCTGGCCGGTGAAAGGGTTGCGCCGACGGGTGCCGGAGTCGATCGATGGCCGTCTTGGGTACTATTGTGCCGATGCCGGCACGCCGGTAACCGCCGGATCTTGGGTCGCGGCGCGCGCTGGCGCCGAAATCTCGCTAACGGCGACAAACGCAATCTTGGAAGGGGCGCCGGCAGCATATGCGTTGAGCCGCCCACCTGGGCACCACGCCTCGGCCGACATGATGTGCGGGTACTGCTACCTCAACAACGCGGCGATTGCGGCGCAGCACGCGTTGGATCGCGGTGCCGCTCGCGTTGCGATCCTCGATGTGGATTATCATCACGGCAATGGCACCCAGGATATCTTCTACGCCCGAGACGATGTCTTGGTCGTTTCGATCCATGCCGACCCCGACCAGGAGTATCCCTACTTTCTGGGCTTTGCCGATGAGACCGGACAAGGGGCCGGGGAGGGGTTTACGCTCAACCTACCTCTGCCGTGGGGCACCAATTGGCAGACTTATGCAGCCGCCCTTGATCGTGCTGTTTCTCGCATTGAAGCCTTTCGTCCCGACTTGCTAGTGGTCTCGTTCGGCGCCGACACCTATAAGGGCGACCCGATTTCGCGATTCGAGTTGGAAGAACTCGATTTCGCGCCGATGGGCGGCATGATCGGCCAGCTTGGCCTGTCTACCATTGTCATTCAGGAAGGCGGTTACGCCGTCGACGCATTGGGGCGCAATGTGGTGAATTTCCTAACCGGTTTGCAGGGAGACGAATAGGTGATGGCCAAGCAAGAGAGGCCGCAATGAGCTTGCCGCGCCGACCGGAGGCGGTCATCTTCGACATGGATGGACTGCTCGTCGACACCGAAGTCTTTCACCGCGAGGCGATGATCGCGGCGGTCCAGGCGACCGGCCAGGACATGTCGATATCGCTCTATTTGACGACCATCGGTATGCCGGGCGAGGCGTCCCGGAAGATTCTTGAGGACAACTACGGCGATACGATCGACGTCGGTGCCGTTTGGGATGACGCCACGCGCCGCTTCCAGGAGATGGTCCAGACCAGGCGCTACATGAAGGCAGGCGTTCAAGAGCTACTCGACGCGCTCGACGAGATCGAAATGCCGCGGGCGATTGCGACCTCGTCGCGGCACCAAACCGTGCGCCACCACCTTTCGATGCATGATTTACAAGATCGCTTCGACAGCATTGTCGCCCAAGGGGACTATGTGCACGGCAAGCCGAAGCCCGACCCCTTTCTGTTGGCCGCCAAGAGGCTGGATGTCGCACCTGAGCGGTGTCTCGCGCTCGAGGATTCGCACAACGGTGTCCGCGCGGCGACGCAGGCGGGAATGATGACGATCATGGTCCCCGATTTGCTGCACCCGACCGAGGAAATGCATCGCCTGTGTATCCGTATCGCCGACGATCTTCATGAGGTGCGCGATTTGATCGAGACTGTAGTCTGACCTGCCTCCGTTAGTCGCTTAGCCGGAAAGCAATCGGCACGTCGATTGTGGCTGGAACTGCCAGGTCCCCGCGTCGCGCCGGGATAAAGCGCCAGTCCTCGACGGCATCGATCGCGGCCTCGTCCAACGAGCTGTAGCCGCTCGACGAAACCAGCTGAACCGTCTGGGGCTCGCCTCCTGCTGAAACGATGACCCTCAGTACAACTGTCCCTTCCTCGCCTCGTCGTCGTGCGCTTCGCGGATAGGCCGGGCCGGGATTGGCAAGGCCCGGACCGGTGTAGCTCGCTGGCTGAATTGTCATGGTCGATGCAACGGATGGTGCGGCCGTCGCGGTCAGCTCGCTGGGTGCCATATCGGATGAGGGGCTAGATGTCGGTGCCGCTGGCTGCTCTGACGGAACGGCTCGTGCGGGAGGTTCGGCGGAAGCAAATTCCGCCGGCACGGGTGGCCGCCGGTCCGGCAGTCCCGGAGGCTCTTCGACAGACCTCAGCACCTCCTGGGTTCCTTCTTCGTAGAAGACTGGTGGGCTTGGCGCCTGCGATTCGACCTCCGCTGGCGATGGGGGCAGGGGTGGTGGCGCTTCGATTGGGACGGGTTCCACTCGGGGTAAAGCGGCAATCTCCAACATGTTCCGATCCGGTGGCGCGATCGCTTCCATGGCGGCGGGCGGCGCTGGTATCTCCAGAGCCGGACCCTCCGTGGGCTCCGACAATGATGTCGAGTCAACTTCAATCAGCGTGTCTTCGTTTCGTGTTCTTTCAATGGGTTGAAAAGAGCTTTCGACACTGGATCTCAAAGTGTCGGCTGACAATTCGACCAGGGCTTGGGTCGTCACCATGCCGACAGAGATCACTTGCGGCGACTGGTTCTCCGGCCGGGCGCCCTGCCATTCGATGAAGGCAGCGCCCGCCAACCCGTGCACGATTACCGAAGCCGCGACGCCCATCAGCAGCATTCGTCGACCGCGCTTTGCTCCCGTCGGAAGGGGGCGCCCGGTCACGGCCCTAGACCCGGTCGCCATGGGACGAGAAGATCGGCGTCTGCCCAAACCGGACGCGCGAATTGTACGCCGTATGTTGTCTCGAGTGCGGGGTTCTGCGCCACGCTTTCGGCAGCGTCGTCGGCAACGATACGGCCCTTGTCCAAGAGAACGAGCCTGTCGCAGAAACGAACGGCGAGGGTCAGGTCGTGAAGAACGATGACGATGGTGCGTCCTGCCTCGGCGAGGGTCCGGAACAGGTCCATGACGCGAAGCTGGTGCAGCGGATCGAGAGACGCGACCGGTTCGTCCGCCAAGATCAGGTCGGGTTCGCCGGCAATGACCCGTGCCAACAAGGCCCGAGCCAACTCCCCGCCAGAAAGAGAATTGGCTGACCGGTCGACAAGGGCACTCAGATCGGCGGCCTTCAGCGCGCGGTCGATTGCATCCCTGTCACCAGCGCCCGGTCCTGCCCAGGGGGCCAAGTGGGGCAACCGGCCAAGGGCGACCAGCCGTCCGACCGTCAGCGGCCAGTGCAGGTTCGCTGTCTGAGGTAGATAGCCGATCCGGCGCGCTCGATCGCGCGGTGAAAGCGATGCGATGGGAACACCGTCCAACTCAACGCGCCCCGACACCGGCTTGGCTAGCCCAGTTAGCGTGCGCAGAAGGCTCGTCTTTCCAGCACCGTTCGGCCCAACGATGCCCACTAAACCCGGTTGGTCGACGGCCAGTGTGATCCCGTCCAGCACGGCGCGGTTGCCCAACACCAAACGCAGGTCGCGTGCCGAAAGCGAGGTCATACCACCCGCCGTCGATAGGACACGATCAGCGCCAAGAAGAACGGCGCGCCGATCAGCGCGGTGACCACTCCCAGCTTCAACTCCTGCCCGGTGCCGATCACGCGGACCAGACTGTCGGCGAGCAGCAGAAGGGCGGCCCCGCCCAAGGCGCTGGGGACCAAGAGTTTGCCAGGCCGATAACCAACCAACGGGCGGATCAGATGCGGCACGACGAGCCCGACAAAGCCAATCGCGCCCGAGACGGCGACGGAAGCTCCGACAGCCAACGCCGTCCCTACCACGACAATCAACCCTAGTCGGGCCGTAGAAATGCCTAGCGATTGGGCCGCCTCCTCACCCAGGCTTAGTCCATCAAGCCCCCGGCCGGAGGTGAGCAGCAGGGCGCCGCCAACAACAACGAACGGCACCGCCAAGGCGACATGGACCATGCTTCGATCGGCCAGCGAACCAAGCAGCCAGAAGACAATCTCTGCCAGCGCAAAGGGATTGGGCGAGAGGCTGAGCGCCAGCGCCGTTAGGGCGCCCGCCAAAGCGCTTAGCGCGATGCCGGCCAGGATCAGCGTCGTGACACTCGCCTCTCGGCCGGCAAGGCCGTAAAGCAGCAGTACGGCGACAAAGGCGCCAACCAGGCCACCAAACGGCAGGGCTAGCGGCCAGGTAATTGCAAGACCGCTGTAAAACACGGCAACCGCCCCCAAAGCAGCGCATCCGGAAATGCCGACAATCCCTGGTTCCGCTAGAGGATTACGCAGCAGTCCCTGCAACGCTGCGCCGGAAAGCCCAAGTGCAGCCCCGATCGCAAGACCCAGAATAGCTCTCGGCAGCCTTATCTCATAGAAGATGATTGCGGCGGTTGCCTCCGCAGGGGTGCCGCCGACGGTAAGGAGAGTCCCTAGTCCTACAGGCGCTGGACCGACTGAGAGAGAAATCAAAAAGGCCAATAGCGTGACCAAAGACAATCCTGCGATCAGCCACGCATAAGGCAGCTCACGTCGGGAGGTCATGGGGTCGCCGTCAGCGCGTCGGCCAGCAGTTGCGCGGCCTCAGCGGTTTGCGGACCGCCGCAGGCCAGCAAGGCGGAAGGTAACGCCAGATATCGCGTTTCACTATCGAGCGCAGCGAGGGCAGGGTGGGTCAGCAGCGCGTCGGCCAGCGAAGGGCGGCCAGGTAGGGCGTTAGCTGCGATCAAAATGGTGGGCGGATCGGCAATCAGGCGCTCCAGCGGCAGGAAACCGTAGCCCTGAACGCCGCTTTGGGCGGCCTGGTTGATGATGCCCGCAGCCGCCAGAACCGAGTCCGCCAGAGTGCCGGACCCTGCCGTGAAGCCATTGGCTTGGTAGACGAGCGCCGTGTCGCCGGAAAGGTCGGGGGTCAAACCCCTTAAGATGGCTTCCATTTCAGCGACCAGAGCCTCGCCGCGATCCTCATATCCGACAGCGCTGGCAACAATCCTCGTTTGCTCGGCAATCGTATCGAAATCTTCCGCTAACGGCAGGTCGATGATTGGAACATCCAGTGATTCCAGCAGCCTGACGGCTGGACGCGCGGCAAAGGCCCCGGCCAACACCAAGTCTGGCTCCAACGGCAAGATTTCCTCAAGCCTGCCATGGTTGAGCGGAATGCCCTCGATCCGGTCGGCGACGTAGCTAAGGTCCGGATCTGCAGCCAGGAATGATAGTGAGGCGATTTGGTCGCGATCGGCCAGCAGAACCAACAATTGGTCGGTGCACAGGTTTAGCGAGACAATTCGCTCGGCGGCCAGCACCGGCGCGGTGCTAGCCATCAGGCCAAGCACCGCAACCAGCCGCATGACGCCGAGACGTACCATGGCGTCAGAAAGTGGCTCGCACGCCGGCCAGGACGTTGAAGCCCCTGCCGACGAAGCCGTTCGGGTTTTCGTAATCCTCGTCAAACAGATTATCGAACCTCACAAAGGCTTCGGCATTCTCGACGAACGCGTAGTTCGCCGACAGTCCGACCAGCGTGTAGGACGGGATCGTCGTGTCGCCAACGTCCGCCTGGCTAGAGACGTAAAGGATTTCCGGTGTGATCTGCAGATCGTCGATCGGTTCAATTGTGGCTCTTGCGCTGACGATGTGCTCGGGCCGTCGCAGCAGCCGCTCTCCCGTAATGGCGTTCCGCGCGTCGGTGTATGTCCAGGACACAGTTGCTTCGATGGTGTCGCTCGGCCTTATCGTGACTGCCGTTTCGACACCATCGCTTTCCGCCTCACCAATGTTGAACAGCTCGAATTCAACCGGATCGAACTCGATCAAATCGTCGGTGTCGATGTTGAAGTAAGTCGCTGCTAAGGTCACGCCATCGTCTCGGTTGAACAGCGCGAAGTCGGTTTCGAAGCCGATCTCCCAGGAAAACGAGGTTTCGGCGCGAAGGTCCGGATTACCGCCAAAGCCGAAGCGCTCGCTGGGTGTTGGCGCCCGAAACGCTGTACCTACCGCGGCGTAGGCGCGGCTGTTGACCTCAGGCAGGTCGACGGACAGGCCTAGACGGTAGGTCGTTTCAGGATCGAAAGCCTCTGCATCTTCATAACGGATTTGGGCCGTGGTGTTGATACGGTCGAACCATGTGGCTTCCGCTTGCGCAAAGTACCCAACGGTTTCCTGAACGTCGGAAAGGGTACCGAAGAAATCGACATCGACCGACTCCCGGCGGAAATCGAAGCCGGACAGCAGCCGCACATCCGCTGCCGGACCGATATCGCCGATGTTGATCGCGTTTTGCCCATTCACGAAGTTGGTGGTCGAATCGAATTGGCCCGGGGCGGGGAAGGGATTGAAGAAGTCGGGCTCGTCGAGCGTTGTCCTGTCATAGATGCTTTGACCGACATCGACCCGCGTGGTCATCAGCCCATCCAGCCAATCGACCTCCCCGCCCAACCGCCAGGCGGTGTGTTTATTCTCAAGACGCAGGTTCGGATCGTCGGTGCCGAAATTGTCGATATCCGTGTCGCTGTCGCGGTATCGAAAGACGCCATCCAGGCGGACAGTCTCGGTGAGATCGGCTTCAAATCTGGCTGTGACGGATGTCGACTCAAAGCCGTCATCCTCACCGAGATTGCCGAACGTATCTGCTGGCGTGACATTGTAGCCGTCGGTCGAAAAGCGTTCGACGGTCAGGCCATAGTCGAAATTCTCGACGGTTCCGCGCAATCCGGCCGTGGCCGTGAAGGTGTTTTCGGTGCCGTAGCCAATCTCGCCGAAGATATCGGCCTCGCTATCGCCGCCGACCGCTGGGATGATGTTGATGACACCGCCAATCGCATTATTGCCGTAGAGCGTCGAACCCGGGCCGCGGACGAGTTCGATACGGCCGATGCCAGCGAGAGTCTCTGGCCCGAAGTCGAAGGCACCTGTCGGGGTTGACGGGTCTTGGATCGGGATGCGGTCGAACAGGACCAGCGTTTGATTACTGTTAGTGCCGCGCAAAAACAGCGACGTCTGTTGGCCAAGCCCGCCCGAGCGCACCACATTGACGCCGGGCACGCCTTGGAGCGCTTCTTCAAGCAGGAACAGGTTGCGCTCTTCGATTTCCTCCTCTTCGACGACGGTCACGGCGGCCGGGACATCCTCGATGGGATTGGCGAGTCTCGTGGCGGTCACGATGATCAAAGGCGCGGTCACCACGGGTTCCGTCGTGATGGTCTGCGCCTGGACGCTGGGCGCGACCAAAGTTAGGGCGGCTGAGGCAAGTAAGGCGGAACGAAAACACTTCATGCGACGACTCCTTAGGCCCGACGGACCTCGCAAGGCCGACAGGGCATCGCGACCCAACTGGGTCGGAAATGGTCGCCGCTTTGAGATTGATTGCGCACGACGACCGCTCAATGGGAGCGTCACCGCGAACGGAAACCGATGCTTCGCCACACCCCGGACGAAACTGCGGGACGACTCGCAGCGGCAGGTCTCCTGACTTGCGGGTCATCGCGTCTTGTGAACTGGCCTTCCCAGGGTCGAACCCCAGTGGCACTGAACGTCCACACGCTCGCCGCGAACAGTTGCGGGGGCAGTTCCGGACTCGGCCATTCGAATGGCCTCAACCGAATTCCCTTTTCATCCCCCTCCCGGGGGAACCGTTGCTGCGGCCAAGATAGGGCGGGAGGGCCGGCCAGGACAAGCAGATGATCGTCGCTCCCAAATCCCGGATTTCTCCGCTATGTTTTGCACCTGCGCTGCAGGGTTGAAAGAGAACGAGGAAATGGGCGCGATGCGACAGGGTTTGTGCGTGGCGATCACAGCGTATTCGCTAATCCTCATCGCTGGAGCGCTGTGTAAACCAAGCGTCGAAGTCATCGCGCAGCGTGACCTCACCTTCGGCAAACAAAAATACTTTGGTGCCGTGCGTATAGGGATGGTCAGCGTTCACCGCGCACAGCCCATGTTCCAGGCTCTCGAAATAGACCGCCTCGATCGAGTCGGTGAAAAACACATCCGCCCGGTTTTCCATCAAGTATTCCGGTGGCTCGGAGTTATTGGGCACAATCGTCAATGTCGCGTGGCGTATTTGTGACAGGGCGAATTGCTCGTTCGTACCACCCCGGTTCTCGACAATCCTGATGCCAGGTTGGTCAATTGCTTCAAGGGAGCCGAATCGATCTTCCTCGCCGCAGCGAACGACCGCGACTTTGCCAAATGTCTCGATCGTGACGGACGTCAGCGCCTGATCGGCTCGCTGCTGGGTCCAGGAGATACCGCCAACTGCCATATCGAAGTCATTGGCCAGCAGATCTTCCATCAGGGTTGGCCATGTCGTTCTCACGAACTCAATCGTTAGGCCTCGATCTCCGGCAAAGGCCTCGACCAAGGTGATCTCCGTGCCCGAGTACTGGTCGGTCGAAGGATCGTACCACGTGACCGGTCGGTAATCTCCGGTGGTCCCGACCCGAATCGTGTTCTCGTCGGCACTGGAATGCTGGACGGGCGCTGCCGCAATCATAGCTGCGAGTGAAATCCCGCAGGTTAGGCGGAATGTTCCTCGCAACGTCTTCTCCATCGACAACACCCTCCCTGGCTCAGTCGCTGGGCGCATGGACGTGTTCTGACACCGACATGCCGTCGCTACCCATGAAAACGACAAGCACGCGGGCGGGCACGTCTCCCGTGCTGGTTCCGCCATGCGGCCAGCCGACCGCCTCCATCAAACTGTCGCCCTGCTGATAGACATGCATTCCGTGCTCGCCATAGTCGACGGTTAGCTCCCCCTCAAGCATATAGCCGAACAGCGGCGCCTCATGGATGTGCCACCCTGTCGGGACGCCTGGTGGGATCGTCACGATGATGGCTGTGACCTCGGCTTGACCTTCCGTTGGATAGACAAGCGGCTCGCCGATGATTGTGGTTGTCGTCGCAAGCAGTTGTTCGACGGAGATTTCGGTCTGCGGGTCCTGCGCGGTCGCCGATCCGGCAATCGCAGCGAAGATTAGGGCTGCGATTGCAGTTCGGATGGTCGTTCGGGCGGCGGCGAAGCCCATTGGCTCGATCTCCATGACTGTGGCGTGGTCAAGTCCATACCGCCATGCGACCAACGGTTCAACGTCGTCGGACTGACCGCTAAGGAAGATCGGCCAGGATCAGCTCGGAGTCTTCCAGCGCCTCTATATGCAGCGACGGTTCGCCCTCGATAACGGCACCGTCGCGGGTCGAAATCTCGGCGCCATTGACCCGCACCTTACCCCTCGCGAGCACCAGATACGCCTGGGAGCCCAAAAGAGTGTGGTCAAGCGTTTGCCCGGCCTCGAGCGTGGCTCCATGCAGCGCAGCGTCTTGGTGGATGTAGAGTGCTCCCGCTTCGATGTCTTCGTCATATCCGGACGCCAGCGGAACGAGCCGGTTGGCATTCGCGCCCTTCGGAAACTCCTTATTGTCCCAGCGGGGCGGCATGCCGCGTTCCTTGGGCTGGATCCAGATCTGAAAGATCTGGGTCGGCTGGTCGCCACGGTTGAATTCGGCATGCATGATCCCCGTGCCGGCGCTCATCACTTGAACGTCGCCCGCGTGGGTGGTGCCGCGATTGCCCAGATGGTCCTCATGGTCCACCTGGCCCGACCTGACATAGGTGATGATTTCCATGTCCCTGTGCGGGTGCATGGGAAACCCCGAATCCGGCTGGAAGGTATCGTCGTTCCAAACCAGCAGGGGGCCGACACCTCGGCGAGCCGGATCGTGATAGTTGGCAAAGCTGAAATGATGGCGGGCGTCGAGCCAGCCATGGTTGGCATGGCCCAACGTGTCGAATTCTCTGACTTCGATCATGGGGTTAGTCCTTAGGCAGGCGGTCCCGATCGTGCGGCGCGTCATAGTTCAGGGCCGGGCCCTTGGGGACGATGCGCGTCGGATTGACCGATTCGTGGCTGCCGTAATAGTGGTTTTTGATGTGTTCCAAATTGACGGTTTTGGCGACGCCAGGCACCTGGTACAGCTCGCGCAGATAGTTGGAAAGGTTCGGGAAGTCTGCGATCCGCTGCCGGTTGCACTTGAAGTGCCCGACATAGACGGGGTCGAACCGCACCAGAGTCGTGAACAGCCGCCAGTCAGCTTCGGTTAGCGTGCCGCCGGCCAGATAGCGCCGCCGACCCAGCCGCTCCTCCAGGAAGTCGAGCGTGTCGAACAGGGCGTCGAAGGCTTCCTCATAAGCCTCTTGGCTGGTGGCGAAGCCGCACTTGTAAACGCCATTGTTCACCGTGTGATAGACGCGATCGTTGACTGCATCGATCTCCTCCCGCAGATGCTCGGGATAGAAATCCGGTCCTGTGGCGCCGACCTCGCCAAACGCGCTGTTGAACATGCGGATGATTTCCGACGATTCGTTGCTGGCGATCGTCCCATCTTGCTTGTCCCACAGAACTGGCACGGTGACCCGGCCGGTATAGTCCGACTTGGCCGTGCTGTAGATCTCGTGCATGAAGGTCTTGCCGTTGACCGAGTCGGGGATGGCGCCCGGTTTGTCGGAAAACCACCAGCCCTCATTGCCCATGAACCAGTCCACCACGGACAGCGAGATCATTTCTTCGAGCCCTTTGAGTTTGCGGAAGATCACTGTCCGATGCGCCCAGGGGCAGGCGTGAGAGATGTAAAGATGATAGCGTCCGGGCTCGGCCTTAAAGCCGCCCTTCCCAGATGGGCCGGGCGCGCCATCGGCGGTGACCCAATTCCGGAAGATCGCGTCTTGCCGAACAAAACGGCCGCCGGATTTCTTTGTGTCGTACCATTGGTCTTGCCATTTGCCTTCGACGAGTAGGCCCATCGGATCGTTTCCTTGTGCGTATGGTTAAGCGGCCAACTTGGCTGCGATTTGGGCCACATGTCGACCCTGGTATCGGGCGCCTGCGAGATCGATGTCCGTCGGCTGGCGTGAGCCATCACCCCCTGCGATGGTGCTGGCGCCATAGGGCGAGGTGCCAATGATGCCGTCGAGCGATTGCTGCTCGGAGAACGAATAGGGCAGGCCGACGACGACAAAGCCCAAATGAAACAGGGTCGCGTGGAAGCTTACAATAGTGGTCTCCTGTCCACCGTGCTGGGTTGCTGATGAGGTAAAGACGCTGCCGGCTTTCCCGACAAACGCATTTTGCTGCCAAAGCTTGCCCAGCCGATCAATGAAGGCGCGCATTTGTGAAGCAGCCACGCCGAAGCGCGTCGGGGCGCCGAAGATGATGGCGTCGTAGTCGGCCAACTCCTCAACTGTCGCAATCGGCGCCTCTTGATCGACCTTGAAGTAGTTCTGCCGTGCAATGTCCTCGGGCACCGTTTCGGGGACCCGTTTGATGGTCACGTCGGCGCCACCCTCGCGTGCGCCTTCCGCGACCGCATGAGCCATCGTCTCGATATGGCCGTACGTCGAGTAATACAGCACCAAAACCTTAGCCATGATTGCCCCTAATGTCTGGGAATGAGCCACTTCGCTCTCTGTTGGCATACATGTGGGTGCTAGTCAGAGGAGATAATGACCCCAAGTAGAAACGCATTGTTTCCGGCGGGACAACGATCGATAGCACGGGACCGTGCTTGCACGAGACGCCGGGCTTGCTTAGAACCTCGCCAACGTTTTCCCGCTGCTGGGCAGGTCCAAATCCCATGAGTTCGCTTACCGCGCGGCTGACCGAGAGGGTCGCTGCTGCCTTTACCAATGCTGGTTTGGACGACCGTTTCGGGCAGGTAACCGTGTCCAACCGGCCAGATCTTGCCCAGTTTCAATGCAATGGCGCTTTGGCTGCGGCGAAGCAGGCGAAAACCAATCCACGTCAGTTGGCCGAGGCCGTTGCCCAAGAACTCCGCGATGACGCGCAGTTTCAGTCAGTCGAGATCGCCGGGCCCGGCTTTCTTAACCTAACCCTCACCGACGAGGCGATTGCCGCGCATATTGCCGAGCTGGCCGGGGACGCGCGTCTCGGCGTTCCGGTCAACAATCCGGCTTCCACCGTAGTTCTCGACTATGGTGGCCCAAACGTCGCCAAGCCGATGCATGTGGGCCATATCAGGGCGACGGTGATCGGCGACAGCTTACGCCGCCTGTTCGCCTTTGCCGGTGATCGAACGATCGCCGATGTTCATATGGGCGACTGGGGCTTGCCCATGGGCAAATTGGTCTCCGCGTTGGAGATAGAGCATCCTGACTGGCCCTATTTCGACGCGGCCCACGAAGGCGCCTATCCAACCGAATCGCCGATTACTTTGGACGATTTGGAACGTATCTATCCGGAAGCTGACGCCGCTTGCTCAAGCGATCCGGACCGCATGCAAGCCGCGCGTGCCGCGACCTTCGCTCTCCAAAATGACGAGCCCGGCGTCACTGCCCTGTGGCGACACTTCATGGAAATTTCCGTTGCGGCCATGAAGGAGAATTTCGATGCGCTGGGCGTTCATTTCGATCTCTATAAAGGCGAGGCGGATGTCCATCACCTGATTGCCCCGATGGTTAAGGAGTTGCAGGGTAGGGGCCTTGCCGAGACTGACGACGGTGCCGTGATCGTGCGCGTCGCAAGGCCAGACGATAAGTCAGAGATGCCGCCCTTGATCCTGCTGAAGTCGGACGGCGCGGTCATGTATGGCACCACTGATCTGGCGACCATCAAGGATCGGGTCGCCGAGTACGATCCGGACCTGATTTTCTACGTCGTCGATCAACGCCAGCACCTGCACTTTGCGCAAGTCTTTAGGGCCGCAGAATTGGCAGGCTACGGTCACGCCAGCCTGGAGCATTTGGGTTTTGGCACCGTCAATGGGCCGGACGGCAAGCCATTCCGGACCCGTGACGGCGGTGTGCCTCGCCTGAGCGCTTTGATCGACATGGCGCGCGAGAAGTCTTTGGAGCGTATGGAGGAGGCCAATTTAGCAGCCGACATGCCCCAAGCCGAAAGGGTCGAAATTGCCAGGCAGGTTGGGTTGGCCGCGATCAAGTTCGCCGATTTGTCCAATCATCGGCAGTCAAACTACGTCTTCGATCTCGACCGTTTCACCCGGTTTGAGGGCAAGACGGGCCCCTATCTGCAGTATGCCGCCGTCCGAGTGAAATCTCTCCTGCGGCGTGCGGCCGATCAAGGTTACGAACCCGGTACGGTTTTGCCACCGAGCGATGTTGAGCGCGATCTCATGCTCACGCTGGGCCAAATGCCGGACGCAATTGCTAAGGCCTACGACAAACGCGCGCCTAACGAGTTATGCGATTTTGCTTTTGCGCTGGCGCAGGAATTTAGCCGGTTCTACGCCGCCACCCACATTCTGAGCGAGGAAGACCCAGCCAAGCGAGCGGCCTGGCTGGGGTTGGCGAAGCTGACGCTCGATCAACTCAGTCTACAGCTCGACCTCCTCGGAATCGAGGTTCCCGATCGCATGTAGGACTAGAGCAGACGGGGACGGTTGATGTCCGGGTTTTGATCCCACGCCCAAGAGGTCAGGCTGTAGTTGCCTTGAAGATCACGATACACGACGACATCCGCCACGCCGTTTCGGCCGCCCTGGATGACGCCGATTTTCATGCGATAATTGAGGCCGGCCACGACCTGCTGTTCGGCCTGGAATACCTGCTGAAGGTCGATGATTTCGCCCGTGTTGTCTGCTCGTGTCATGACGGCAAATCGGGCGGCATCGTTGACTCCCGGGTCGCTTGTCGAGACCTCTGAATAGCCGCCTGGAACGCTGGTACTATCGTCTGACGATACGCAACCCGCGACGATCAATGTCGCCGCGATCAATGCCAAGAAGGCCCCCCTGATCATCTTTCGTCTCCTTCGAGATTGAGAGGGTAGGGACTATCCAATGGCCGTCGCCGCGTGTAAAGCGTCGCGGCCCGGCACGATTGCTACCTGAGCGACGACAAAGGAACCCGCAAGCCCATCATGCTTCTAACGGTGATAAAGATCGTGGTGACGTCGGCCATGGTGCTCGGCCTGTCGTGGCTCAGCGAGCGGGTCGGTCCGAAAGTCGCGGGCGTGTTTGCCGGCTTTCCGCTGGGCATCGCGGTCAGCTTGTTTTTCATAGGTGTCGAACAAGGGCCGGATTTCGCCGCGACCGCTGCGACCTCCACGGTCGGCGGCCTAAGCGCCTCGCTCGCGTTCTGCGTTGTCTACTGGCTGGTGTCCAAAAATTCCGGCGTGATCAACGTCGTTCTGACATCGGTCCTGTCTTTGGCGGCCTTTTTTGGCGCGGCTGCACTCATATCGCTGCTGCCCCAGGATAGGTGGGTGTTGACCGGTTTAACGGTGATCATGGTCGGGCTTGCCATCCTGATCTTCCGGAAAATTCAGAATGTGAGCGCAGACTCGGGCAAGAATGTCGTCGTCACGCCGCTAATCCTCTTGGTGCGCGCAGCTGTTGCGACCGCGATTGTCTTAGCCATCACCGGATTGGCTAGTGCGATCGGCGAGGAATGGTCGGGCCTACTATCGGGATTTACCATTACGCTGTATCCCGTGCTGGTGATCGTGCACGTGACCTATTCCGAGCGCGAGGTCCACGGGATCATCAAGAACTTTCCCTTCGGCATCGGCAGCCTGATCATTTTCGCGCTTACCGGCAGTCTGCTTTTTGCGCCTTTGGGCATCTATTGGGGGGCGCTCGTGGCGGTGGTACTGTCCTCGCTCTATTTGGCGGCCGTATCGCTCGTGATGTTCATCTCAGCGCCCAAGCCCGATACGCCGTCGGCCGCCTCGGATCTGCCGAACCGCTAGAGCCCGTCTTACCAATCGGTTGGCGGTGGCCTAACTGACGCCCATGATCTGCCGATAGCGGGCTAACCAAGCGTCCTTATTCTCCGCGATCACCGGGGTGGGAAGCATAAGGAAGCGGTCGAAATCGGCGTCTGTGGTCGGATAGGCCGGATCGCCGACCAGGTCGCTTGGCGGCTCAAGTCCCGGATAGACGGGCGGAAGGCCAAGGCCATTGCACCAGACTTGCTGGCTACTGGCCGATATCGCGGTTTCGATATAGCGCTCGGCCCAGTATTGCTCGTTCTCCGGCAGGCCGACTGGAATGCACATCGCGTCGGTTGCCAACTCGGCGCCTTCTTGCGGCACGGTCCAAGAAACGTCGGCGCCTTGTTGGCGCGCGGCTCTGGCGTCGGAGGTAATGGCGCAGCAGGCGTCAATGTCCCCGTTTGCGAGCCAGCCCGTGATGTCCGGGTCTTGGCCCAACCTTGCACCGTTTGCCGCTACTTGTTCCATAAATGCCCAGCAGGCGGCCATATCGTCGGGCATCTCTGCCAGGCTGCCGCCACCGGTTACCTGTGCAGCGGTATAGAAACCGCCGCCATCCTGGAACAGTGCGATGCGATCCCGAACGGCAGGGTCTGCCAATATCTGCCAACTTGTCGGCGCGCCGGCAGGAAAGGCCCCCTCTCGCAAGGCCAGGGCAAAGACGTAAGAATAGGTGTTAACGAAAGGCCATGCCGCAAAGCCGGCCGGCCGCGCCACGGGCAATAGGGCGCTCAACCCCGCAAGGCCGCCAAGGTCGACCGTCGCGTCGTGCAGGGCCAGCATGGTGATGTTGATCGCCGTGTTCCATTCGACATGGATCGGCGGCACCCGGCCATGCTCGACCGCATCCAGAATCTCTGGCACGGTTTCAACGTCTGTCGTCAGATCGTGCAGGATGCCGATCCCCGTGGCGTCGCTGAAAGGCTCTGAGACGCCTCGACGCAGCGCAGTGAGCCAGACCCCGTCCCAGCTTCGGACATTCAGCGTCTCGGGCTTGTCCTGGGCAAGAGCGCCGTGAAATTTGAGGATTGTTGGAGCCGCCACGGTCGCGCCAGCAATGCCCACCGCAGAGCCAAGCAGGCGACGTCTCGGCAGTCTCAAACGGCCACTGAAACCGGGTTTGCTTGTCATATGACGACGTCTCCCTTTTACCGACTGTCGATCGCAGAACCGAGGATTCTGAGCCCGGCAACTATGCCAAGTCGAAAGGGTCGCCGCCTGATGCCGAAAAATCGGTGAGGGCTGTTGGGACAGCCCTCACCGTCTCGAAACCAGATCGATCAGTCCTTCCAGGCCGACTTATCGATATCCAGGTCCGGGAACTTCTCCGGATCGAAAACTGGGGCGTCGACACCGTCCCTGACTTGTTGCCTGAAGTCGTTCAAAACTCGCAAGCCGACCGGGAATAGCATGATGATCGCCAGCAGGTTCACCACTGCGAGGACACCCATCACCGGATCGGAGAAGAAGAACACTTCGACGGCTGCCTCGGCCGTGGCGCCTAGGAAAACCAAAATCACGACGATCAGGCGGAAGATATGCCTCGACGTGTGGCTTTCCGTGAACACGGTCAGCGCGTTTTCGCCCAGATAGTAGTTGTAGATGATCGAGCTGAACGCAAACAGCAGGATCGCTATCGACAGGACATACTGCGTCCAAACGCCTGTATGTGACGCCAATGACTGCTGGGTGAGAACGACCCCGTCAACACCCTCCGCGCCGGGCACATAGACAGTGCCGAGTAGAATGACGAAGGCCGTGCAGCTGCAAATCAGGATGGTGTCGATAAAGACCGACAGCGCCTGAACGATGCCTTGACTGACAGGGTGGCGGACATAGGCGACCGCCGCAACATTGGGCGCACTGCCAAGGCCCGCCTCGTTGGAAAACAGGCCGCGGCGCAGACCCTGTGCGACCGCCGCACCCATGCCGCCGCCGACCGCTTCTTCGTATCCGAATGCGTTTGCGACGATCGTGCCAATGACACCCGGGATCTCGCCAATGTTGGTGATGATAATGAAGATGGCCAATAGGATGTAGGCCACTGCCATGATCGGGACAACGAACTCCGCGACCGTCGCGATCCGTTTGATGCCGCCATAGATCACAAGACCGGTTACCAGGGCGACGACCAGGCCCGTCCAAAGCCGATCTATTCCGAAACTGTCCTGAATGGAACCCGCGACCGTGTTGCCTTGGAAGGCGTTGAAGCCGAGCCCGAATGCCAAGATCAGGGCAATGGCGTAGATGATGGCCAGCCAATTGTACTGGTGGCCGAGGCCGTGAAGAATGTACTGGGCTGGGCCGCCACGATACGTGCCGTCCTCGTCGGTCCGTTTGTAGACCTGGGCCAGCGTACATTCGAACAGGCTGGTCGCCATGCCGACGAGCGCGATGACCCACATCCAAAAGACGGCACCGGGTCCGCCCAAGGTGATGGCGACCGCGACACCAGCGATGTTGCCGCCGCCAACACGCCCGCCGACACTGACAAATAGCGCCTGCAGCGAGCTAACGTGCCCCGTTGAGTCAGGCTGCTTGCTCGGCACAAAGACGCGGAACATGCGGCCGAAGAAACGGAACTGCACCAACCCAGATGCCAGGGTGAAAAAGACCCCGAAAATCACGAGCAAGGGAATCAGTGCAAATCCCCATGTTGCCGATTCTATGAAACCGACAATTTGATGAATGAAGTCCATTTGCCCTCTCCCCCTTTTTGTTTGGGCTTATTTTTCCTACTCCCAAAGTCCGACACAATTTACGGCGGAGCTTTGAGATTTCGTCTGCTACGTCGGCTGACGGTTGGTTGTTTTGTTTTGGGCAGGCGATCCGCGATCGAAAATAGAGCCTGTCCAGGGCCGCCGTTGGCAACTTGATCCAACATTTGCCGAGACAGGCAGCTCTGAGCTTATCATCGCTAGTTTTTCGGCGGTTGACCTCGGTCTTGTTCCGGGTGACGGCACCTCCTGAACGATAAGCACGAGGGCTTTCAAGAATGGCCAAAGCATCCGAACACGACCTTAAGGGAAAAAGCAAGTGTCGAATCAAAGGGTTCGGCTGGGGTCTCCGCAAATGACATGAGGGATGGGTCACTAATCCCGGTTTAGTGTGGCACGACAGTCTCTCCAATATCGGAGGCTCTGTTCTCCCCACAGGCTGCATAACCCATTGGGCAAGGTTGGGCGGATCGTGATTTGGCCAACGCAATGTAAGCGCCGCTCTCAGGTTGGCGTCATATAGGGATAACTGATTGATTTTTATGAAAAAATGGTGCCGGATGCAGGATTTGAACCCGCGACCTTCGGTTTACAAAACCGCTGCACTACCACTGTGCTAATCCGGCACTGCCCATTCGTTTAGGCGCTCTTTGCCCCGTTGCCAAGGGGGGCAATGTTTCTGCTTAACCGATGGCCAGATTTCATCGGTGATGATAGGCTTCCGGCGACAAATCCAATGTGGGCTGCGTTGACGTGGTGAGTTGGGCAAGTTTGACAATACAACCGACTGCGCGATTGCGGACCGGAGTACCTAGAACATTGCCGCGTATGGAGGGCATTGCGGCCTTCCAATAGTGAGGTTCGGTGTTGCCAGAAGTCGCCAACGCATATCCGAAATCGCTTGTAGGGGCGCTGCATCATCGATCAATTAGCCGGTTCTCGTCTGATTTGTCAGGGGCCCCGCAGCGCAAAAATTTCTGAGGAATTCATGATCGATAGCCAGCACGAAACGCTAAAGCAGGCGATTGCCGACGAACAAACAGTAGATAGCAGCGGATCGTCTGTAAAACAGTTGGCGAAAGGAGTGACCTTTCGTGACGCGATAACGCACATCGACGATCGGGGGTCGGTCGTTGAAATGTTTGACCCACGCTGGAACTGGCATCCCGATCCTCTGGTCTTCGTTTACGCTTTCACGATTCGTCCTGGTGTCGTTAAGGGGTGGGGACTTCATAAGCATCATGAGGATCGCTACTTCATCATGCAGGGTGAGCTGGAAGTGGTGCTCTATGACATACGGCCGGATTCTCCGACTTATGGGCAGATCTCAAAGGTCGTTCTGAGCGAACATCGACGACGGCTTATGAACATTCCGGCCTATGTGTGGCACAGCGACCACAACATTGGCTCGAAAGATGCGCTGGTGGTCAATTTTCCAACGATTCAATACGATCATACAAAGCCTGATAAGCACCGGTTGCCGCTTGATACCGATCTCATCCCCTACTCGTTCGGAGATGCGAAGGGCTGGTAACCCATGCCGAAGATTAGCGTTCTCATGCCGACCCACAATCGCGCCGATGTTATCGGCTTTGCGATCAAATCGGTCCTTTGGCAGAGTGAGGGTGATTTTGAGCTCCTAATCGTCGGAGATGGTTGCACCGACAGTACGGCAGATGTTGTCGCTGGCTTCGACGATCGCAGGATCAAATGGTTTGACCTGCCAAAAGCACCTTATTTTGGGTATGCGAATCGGAACATTGCGCTGCGCGAGGCCAAAGGCGAGTTGATAGCCTTCGCCGCGCATGACGATCTTCTGTTTCCCGATCACTTAGAGCGCTTGTCTGCAGCGATCAACCGTTCTGGCGTCGACTGGATTTACAGCCGTCCCTTGTGGATATCGACTGACGGTGTTGTCGTGCCTTATTGCACAAATCTACGCCATGCGGACGAGTTGGACAGGTTTCTCAATGTGGGCAACACGCTGCCGGCGTCATGTGTGATGCACAGGCAGTCCTGTTTTGAAAAATCGGGATACTGGCCGGAAGACGTTCCGTCAGCAGCGGATTGGCGATACTGGATACGTATCATTACCGATGGCGGGCTAGATAACCTTGACTATTTGCCTGTGCCCACGACGATTCATTTCAGTGCTGACTGGAAAAAGGCGCGCGATTCCGGTGTCGACGAAGTACGGACGATGTTGGAAATTGCGGATAACGCCGCCTGGTGGCCGTCTTCGCTCAAGTACGAGATTCCGGCAGGCATCGCCGAGCAGGGCGTTGTCTATCAGGCAATGCTTGAAGGCGGTTCTGACTGGTGCGAGCGCTTGCGTAATGATGCCGAGGCGGTAATCGACAGACTTGCTTGGGATCATGTCCAGCAAAGTTACCCCACCGTAGACAAACTGCAGTCCGATTTGGATCTCATTACGCGAGACCGAGACGATCAATCAGAGAAAACACAAAAGTTGGAACAGCAGTTGCGGGAGTACGAAGAGCAGGTACGACGGCTGGAGATCCAGCAGCAGGATCGGGACGCATCTGCAGAGAAAGAGATTGCTGTTCTGAACAAGAGGATCGTCGAGCTTCTGAACAGCCGATCATGGCGTGTCACGGCGCCATTGCGGCGTTTGTCCGGAACTATTAGGAGATCGCGTTGACTCAGCCGACTGTAGTCTCGGCACTATTGTGGCGTTAGTTGTTTGCCTGGGACATGGCATAGAGAGCGACAGCGGCTGCGTTCGACACGTTCAGGCTTGCTAGGTTGCCCTTGTTAGGTATTGCGGCGAGCACATCACAGCGTTCCCTGACCAATCGCCTCAAACCACTTCCCTCACTTCCGAGCACGAGAGCGAGTCGTTTCGGTGGGCCAATGTCGGCAAGGTTTTGATCTGCCCCTTCAGCCAGACCCATCGAAAAGAACCCAGCGTCTCTGAGTTCATCAAGCGCTCGGGAGAGATTTTTCACGCGGACGATAGGCACATGCTCAACGGCGCCCGAGGCTGTCTTCGCAAGGGCGCCGGTCACCGGCGGCGCGTGGCGATCTTGCACGACCAGTCCGGTAGCGCCGAAAACGCAGGCTGACCGAAGGATAGCTCCGATATTGTGTGGGTCCGTCACCTGGTCGAGCATCACGATCGTCGCAAGACCCTTGTCATCGGACCTTGGCGCCAATTCCTCAAGTGTCGGCGATGCCAGCGCAGCGGCGTCAAGGACGAGGCCTTGATGGACGGCGCTGGGTCCGACTAGCCCGTCAAGCGAGTCGCGATCGACCAGCTTTGGGGCAGGGCGTTTTGCCGGAACATCGTCGGCGTTTTCCATTAGGTTGGTCCAGGCCTGTCTGGTGGCCCAAAGGCGCCTGCAGTCGCGTTTTGGATTTTGCCAGGCGGCAGCGACTGCATGTAGCCCGTAGAGCAGGGTGGGGGCGGCGTTGTTCGGGCCTGGCCGCCTTGGCCGATTAGGGCGATGTTTAGTCGACATGGGCGGCACATTGCCTCGACGAACCGCCGCTGCCAATCGCTGCGATGCGGCTGGTGAGAAGAATTTGCGGATCTGCGGCCCTTAAGGCCACGATGTCTGTTGACTTCGCTCGGCAAATTTCGATAGTGCGCGCTTCGTCCGTCGTGGCGGTGGTCGACCCGTTGGAGGGGTGGCCGAGTGGTTAAAGGCAGCAGACTGTAAATCTGCCCGCGTATGCGTACGCTGGTTCGAATCCAGCCCCCTCCACCATTGACCGTCGCTGAGATTGGATCAGGTCCCGGTGAGAACTCTAGACCGGTAAAGTTGGATAAGATCGGTGCGGGCGGGCGTAGCTCAATGGTAGAGCAACAGCCTTCCAAGCTGATGACGGGGGTTCGATTCCCCTCGCCCGCTCCAACTTTCAGCGGTGTTCGGGACGACATGTGGGTCGGATCGATCGCTAGTCGCGCCGACCTTGGAATGAAATGCCGGCGCTAACAGATGGATCTGTCGCTGGCCGGTGACGGTCTGTCAGTGGAGTAGAAGAGATGTCGAAGGAGAAGTTTGAGCGTACGAAGCCGCACGCGAATATTGGTACGATTGGCCATGTTGATCATGGCAAGACGTCATTGACGGCGGCGATTACGAAGGTGCTGGCGGAGAGCGGCGGCGCTGAATATGCGGCGT
>JBCCER010000025.1:0-34646 GCA_039030175.1 Pseudomonadota bacterium | reverse complement strand
CGCAAAAAGGCGAGCGCTTCCGATGGCTTAGTCGGCGCCAGATAGGGCAACGGTCGCCTCTCCTGATCTTATCATTCGTATACTAACGTTATCAGGTAAGCCTTTCGAGAGTCAAATTTTCCCGCGCGCATGGTGGTGCCATTACGGTCCAGGTTGGACAGCGTCACGAGTCACTGATCTTCCGCAAAAGGCTCAGGAAATCGCGCCGTTCAGCCTGGCTGAGCGGTTTCAGGGTTTCTTCGGAAATGCGATGGCCGGCCTCATGCAAGTCCGGAACAATGTGTTTGTGGGCGTCGGCGATCGACAGCATGGCGCGACGCTTGTCCTTCGGATCCGTCTTGATTTGGACGAAGCCCTTTTTACGCAGCCGGTCTACCACGCCTTTGATCGTTGCCACGTCCATGGCCGTGCGCCGGCCAAGCTCGTTTTGGGAGCATTCGCCCATTTCCGCTAGCCGGACCAGCGTGGCGAATTGGGTCGGCGTCAGTCCAAGCGGGGCCATCGCCTGAAAGATCGCGGCGTGGCGCTGGCTTGCAACCCGCAGGAGGAACCCGACCTGGTCCTCCAGCACATAATCGGCGCGTTCCATCACAATTTGATCTCGGTTATCAGGCACGCATCATCTCCAAACCGCCCCACTATGGGTTCTCACATTTAGCCGCGATGATTGCTTTGCACCGTTAGGTTGCATCACCTAAGGCGCTGACGCGGCGAAACTCAAGCGTTGAAACTTATCGACTTGTCATTAGCATGCGAATGAAACGATGGGGAGGGGTGCGATGAGCGCGTTGAACGCAAAGCTGGTTATCAAGAACATCGGTCTGCTGTTGACCGGCAAGATCGAAGCGCCCATCGCCGATGGGGACTGCGTGGTCGCGACCGACGGCAAGATCACCGCATTCGGGTATGAGAAGGACCTGGATACGGAAGGCGCGACGACGGTTGTCGACGCAAAGGGCGTGACCTTGGCACCGGGCCTTATCGACAGCCATGTCCATCCGGTGATCGGCGACTACACGCCGCGCCAGCAGCAGCTGAACTGGATCGATTCAACGCTCAATGGCGGAGTCACGACCATGATCTCCGCCGGTGAGGTCCACGCGCCGGGCCGGCCCAAGGATATCGTCGGTCTCAAGGCGATGGCGATCGCCGCGCAGCGCTGGTACGAGAATTTCCGCCCGTCCGGCGTCAAGGTTCTAGCCGGTGCCCCAGTGATCGAGCACGGCATGGAGGAGCAGGACTTTAAGGACCTCGCCGATGCCGGTGTGAAATTGATGGGCGAGGTTGGTCTTGGCTCGGTAAAGGACGGCAAGACCGCCAATCAGATGGTCAACTGGGCGCGCAAGTACGGCATTCAATCGACGATCCACACGGGCGGACCGTCCATCCCGGGCTCCGGCCTAATCGATGCCGACATGGTGCTGGAGACCGGCGCAGATGTGGTTGGCCACATCAATGGCGGTCATTCCGCTTTACCGGACGATCAGATCGTCTGCCTGTGTGAGAACTGCCTAAAGGGCCTCGAGATCGTCCACAACGGCAATGAGCGGGCGGCGTTGCTTACCCTCAACACGGCTCGAGAACTGGGTAAGCTGGATCAGATCATTCTCGGCACCGACGGGCCGGCGGGTTCCGGCGTGCAGCCGCTGGGGATCTTGCGGATGGTAGCCCTGCTGTCGAGCTTGGGGAATGTCGATGCGGCGACGGCATTCTGTTTTGCCACCGGCAACACGGCTCGCCAGCGCGAATTGGACGTTGGTCTGCTCGAAGTCGGCTATTCAGCGGATTTCGTGCTGATGGATCAGGCCCAACACGCCCCCGGAAAAGACATGCTCGAGTCGGTTCAGCTTGGCAACCTGCCGGGTGTTGGAATGACCGTGATCGACGGTGTCGTTCGCTCAATGCGCAGCCGTAACACCCCGCCGGCACAGAACTTGCCCGAGATCGTCACCGACGATTGACGCCGGACAGCCTGCCTCCTCAACGAGGCTTTGATCAAGCGGCGACGGCGCTAAGAAAGAGCGAAAGCGAATTTCTTATGCGCGCTTCGGAAATGCCTTGCGTGATGAAAACGATCCGCGATGTGTGATCTTCTGTTGGCCATTGCCGGAGATGTAACGGGGGGTGGACAACATGCTGAACTCCGTTGATGACAACGGGCCGGTCTGACTCCGCTACATTGAGGATGCCCTTGACCCGTAACACCCGCTCACCGTGCGCGTGGAGCAACGCCGTCAGCCACACGCCGAATGCGGTCCAGTCGATGGGCAGGTCGTAACGCAGTACGAACGATCCAGTGTCGCCAATCTCAATATGGTCGATGCCGTCGTGGTGATGATCATGCTCGTGATCATGGTCGTGGACCTCCGCGTCGAGCCATCGCGAGACCTCTTCCTGCCGTGAGACATCGTCGTCCAGATCAAGGGCGAACAAGGCGTCTGCGTCGAAACCCTCTCCGCTGCCCCTCGAAGTCGCGGCAGTCGGATTGATCTTGTCAACATTGTCTTCCAGCGTTTCGATCTGCGAAGTGTCGGCAAGGTCGCACTTTGTCACCAGAATGCGATCGGCGACGGCGACCTGCTTGATCGCCTCGGGATGGCGGGCAAGGGTATCGGTACCGGCCAAGGCCTCGACAGTGCAGATGATGTTGCCTGTTCGAAAATGTTTGGAGATGACCGGTTCGGCCACGATGGTCGATACGACCGGCGTCGGGTCCGCAAGGCCGGTGGTCTCGACCACGACGCGGCGGAATTCAGGAATCTCGCCACGTTTCGCGCGGTCGTAAAGCTCGCGAATGGTTTCCTGCAGGTCCGATCGGATGGTGCAGCACAGGCATCCGCTGTCGAGGAGGAGGACGCCCTCGCTCACCTCTTCCAGAAGAATATGGTCAAGCCCTACCTCGCCGAATTCGTTAACGATGACCGCGGTATCGCTGAACTCCGGCCGGCTCAGCACCTCTTTCAGCAATGTCGTTTTGCCGGACCCGAGGAACCCGGTGACGACGTTGACGGGAATCATCGGTCGCGCGTTGCTTGAATGGCTTCAAGCCAATCGGGGTCGAGGGGGTCTACCGGGCGTCCGAGAAAATCATCCACCTTGCCCCACACGGCCTGGACGTCGTCGACGATGGCCCGCCCCCCGGTTGCCGTCGACAGCACGTAGTTGGTGGCCTCGAAGTCGGACACCTTCATCCGATAGGGCTTCAGCGCGGCATTGACGACGGCAACCCTGCGGGCCCGTTCGGCGCGAAAGGTGCGCCGACGGTCATCGGTGAAGGCAGCCGGATGGGCGGAGGTATCGGTCCAGTGAACCTGACCAAGTAGGCCGCAAAGACCGCACATCCTTTGGTACTTTCCTGCTGTGAGAGAGGCCGGACGCTAGGGCGCCCGGCCGTCGCATTACGTTCTCGGGTGACGCTGCGCGAAGTCGTTGGCGATATCGTCGAAGGTCGTCCATTTCACGCCCGGATGAGAGTTCATATGCGCAAACAGACGTTCAAGCATCAACAGCACCTGGGGCTTGCCCGAAACGTCGGGGTGCAACGTCATCGTGAAGACTGCGTAGTCCATTTCGCGATAGACCCAGTCGAACTGATCGCGCCACATTTCCTCAAGGTGCCTTGGCGTGACAAATCCGTGGCTGTTAGGCGCCGCTTTCATGAACATCATCGGCGGCAAATCATCGAGGTACCAGTTGGCCGGGATCTCGATCAGATCTGTTTCCTCGCCCCGCACCAAGGGTTTCATCCATTCGTGCGGGTCTTTTGAGTAGTCGATCTTGGTCCAGCTATCGCCGACACGGACGTAGTAGGGGGTAAAGTCCCGATGCATAAGCGAGTGGTCGTACTTGATGCCCTTCTTGAGCAGTAGTTCGTTGGAGACCTGCGAGAATTCCCACCAAGGGGCAACGTATCCGGTGGGTCGGCGTCCGCTAAGTGCCTCGACCAGTTCGATCGACTTGTCGATGACCGCTTCTTCTTGGTCTGGTGTCATGGCGATCGGGTTTTCGTGGCTGTAGCCGTGAATGCCGATTTCGTGCCCAGCGTCCGCAACCGCCTTCATCTGGTCGGGAAATGTCTCGACGGAATGGCCGGGAATAAACCAGGTCGTTTTGATGCCAAACCGCTCAAACAATTGGAGCAGGCGGAGCGATCCGACCTCGCCCGAAAACATGCCGCGACTGATATCGCAGGGGCTGTCCTCACCGCCATAGCTGCCTAGCCAGCCACCGACGGCATCGACGTCGACACCGAATGCGCAAAAGATCTCTTTGGCCAATCTAACCTCCCTCAACCGCGACGTGGCGGCACTCTTGAAAGCCCGCGCCGCTTAGGCGGCGTCAAGCACGATCGATGTTCGTTCCGGCAGCCAGGTGAGGCGCACCTCGGCCCCGTTCGTGAGGCTCAAATCCTCTATCTTCTGGCGATAGGTCTCGAGGCGGATTTCCTGGCTTTCGTCCAGCCGCACATTCACGAAGGCAACTTGGCCGACGGGGTCGACCTGCGTCACGACGCCGTTCACACCGTCTCGCCCGCTTTCGTCGTCGGCGGACATATCCTGGATGTTCACATATTCCGACGGCACCACGGCCATCGCGGCCGCACCTTCAGAAGCGGCGCCTTGCGCGAATGTCGGCACGCCCGAGATGGTCCCAAACCGCGTCTTGATGACGGTCCGGTCTCCGTCCTTTCCGGCAAGCGTGCCGGCGATGATTTTATTGCGCCCCACAAACCGGGCCACGAAGGGTGATTGCGGTCGCGTATAGAGCTCGAACGGCGTGGAGATCTGCTCCACCCGGCCGGAATTCATGACCACCACGCGGTCGCCCATGCTGATCGCTTCGGACTGGGCGTGGGTCACGAAGACAAAGGTGATGCCAAGCTCTCTTTGGAGAAGCTTGAGTTCTTCCTGGATGGACTTCCTCAAGTTGGCGTCCAGTGCGCCCAGCGGCTCGTCCAGAAGCAAAATGTCCGGCTCGGTCACCAGTCCCCGGCCAAGCGCCAAGCGCTGCTTTTGGCCGCCTGAAAGGACTCGCTCCTTCTCGTCGGCAACGTCGGTCAGTTCGAGCTTTTCCAGCATCGAATCGACACGGCGCTTGATCTCGTCGGCGCCTAGATTTCGGACCTTCAGGCCGAACTCCATGTTTTGCCGCACGGTCATGTGCGGAAAGATCGCGTAGTTTTGGAAGATCGTGGCGGTCGGCCGCTTCTCGGTCGGAATGTCGGTGTAGTCCGTGCCCCGGATCATGAGCCGGCCGGCGGTAATGGATTCCAAGCCGGCGATCATGCGCAGGGTCGTCGTTTTGCCGCAGCCGGACGGGCCAACGAACGAGACGAATTCGCCCTTGGACACCTGAAGGCTGAACTCCTCAACGGCCAGCGTGCCGCCGGGATACACCTTCTTCAGGTCTATGAGTTCTAGATCAAAAGTCATCTAAGTATCGTGGGGTCCTAGCCGGAAACGCAGCGAGGCATGGCGGGGTCTCGATGACCCCGCCACACATCATTGCATCAGACGCTGAGGAACTCGTCCCAACGCTGGATCAGGTAGTCGTACTCGTCCGGCCATTGGTGCCAGTACGCAACATGGCTGGCGCGCTCTTCGAGCGAGCCGCCGTCACGCAGCTCGCCTTCCTGGATGCCGCGATCGGGCGGACCCTGCCAGGGCTGGCCTTCGTACCAGAACGCATAGCGTTCGGCCGGCATGACGTCCTGGATGTTGGTCGTCGGCGAATAGTAGCCCTGCTCGGACACGGTGATTGCCGGCGGGCCGGACAGCCAGTAGTCGGCATAGGCCCGGACCGCATCGGCATTCGGCGAACTTGCGATCTGGCTGATGCCGATCGACCAGGCGCGATAGCCTTCCGTCGGCACGGCGTAGGAGCATGGGATGCCCTGTGCCTTCACTGCCATCACGGCCGGCTGCCAGGCGTCCGCGAGGACCATTTCGCCCGAGGCCAGCAGGTTGACCAATTCACCGAAGTCACCCCACAGGGCGCGGAACTGACCGTCGCGCTTCTTGCTGATCAAGAAGGCGGCGGCTTCGTCGATTTCCTCGCGGTTCGGGTTGCCCGGGTTCGGCACCTCAAGCAGACCCAGCGAGTTCATCGCCAAGATCGCCTGTCCGAAAGCGATGAGCGGATCCACGTTGAGGCCGGTGCGCCCGCGGAACTCTTCGTCGAACAGGGCCGTCCAGGTATTCGCCTGCTCGGCCTCGACTAGGTCTGGGCGATAGCCGATGGAATCGAAGTTATAGACGGTCGGCACCATCCAAAGCTCGGTCTTGGCATCGTCGGCCCAGATCTGACCGGAGATTTGCGCGCGCGCTTCCATGCGCGGGTCGGTCTCGGTGAAGGTCGGGCGGATGTTGGCCCAGTTGCTAAGATTGGCGGTCGGAATGGGCGTGATCGTGTTGGTGATCGTCATGGCCGGCAGGCGCTCGCCGATCGTTTCCCAACAGTCGTAGGCGGTCGAGCCGGAGAGCAGCTCGGTCTGCGTATTCGGGAAGATATCCGCGCGACCGGAAACACCACCGACGCCGGATGCCACTTCGAAGTCATCCAGGATGCGCTCCTGAACGGTGACCGAAAGACCGACAGTGCGCAGTTCCTGGTTCGACAGGTCCTGGGCGAACAACCGGCGCGACGGCATGAAGGCCGATCCGGCGACAAGCACGCCTGAACCCGCCATAAATCCTCTGCGAGACGGATGTAAAAACTTCATCTGTTTTCTCCCTGTTGCGAGTTGGTGAACCAAAACGACTAGTAACGGCCTACGAGCAATCCTCCATCGACGGCGATGACCTGACCTGTCATGTACCGTGCGGCCTTCGATGCGAGGAATAGGATAACGTCTGCAATATCGTCGGGCTCGCCGACGCGGCCCATGGGTATGAAGTCGGCCGCGGCCACGAGTCCTTCGTGGCCTAGCGAGTGAACCTCATGTAGTGCCTGTGCCGTGCGGATATAGCCGGGTGCGACGCCATTAACGCGGATGCCCGATGCCGCAAGTTCAACGGCAAGACCCCGGACAAGCCCGATGACACCGGATTTGGCGGCGGAATAGTGCACATGCTCGTCCCAACCATAGGCAACGCCCATGATTGAGCTGAGGCAGACGACCGAGCCGCCGCCTGCTTCCTTCATCTTAGGCACGGCGGCGCGGACGGCACGGATCATACCTTTGAGATCGACGTCGAGCGTGTGATCCCATTTCTCGTCGGTGAGTTCGTCAAGCGGAACCTTGTGTGCGATGCCGGCATTGCAGACCAACGTATCGATAGCGCCATGCGATGCTTCGACGGCGGCGATCACCTCGTTGGTCTGATCGGTCGACGTGACATCAAGCGCGTGGAATTCGGCCGAGCCGCCGTCGCGGTTGATGGCTTCTGCGACCTCTTTGCCCTCGTCGACCAGCACGTCCGTTACGACGACATGGTAGCCGGCGCTCGCGAAGGATGCCGCCGTTGCCTTGCCGATGCCAATGCCGGCGCCGGTGATGAGAACCGTCTTCATGGGCCAACCTCGCTCACAGCATTACATCCCCTGAATTGGGCCCGAGTGTCTGGCCGACATAGATTTTCGCCTCGTCCGAAGCCAGGAAGGCAACAGTCGACGCAACATCTTCAGGTTCGCCAAATCGGCCAAGCGGCAGTTCGGATGCCTTTGCATCGCGCCAATCGCTCGATAGGGCTGCGACGAGTTCCGTATTGATCGGGCCAGGGGCGACCGCATTCACCCGAATGCCGTGGCCACTGACCTCGCGGGCAAGCGCCTTTGTCATGCCGATGATGCCCGCCTTGGCAGCGCTGTAGTGGCAGAGCTCAACGCCCCCGATCTGGCCAAGCTGCGAGGCGACATTGATGATCACGCCGTAGTCAGCCTTCAACATGGGGCCAAGTGCCCTGCGGCAGCCCAAAAAACAGCCGCGCAGATGAACGGCGATCATGCGGTCGAAATCGGCAATGTTCAGTTCAAGCATGCGCGCCTGATGAACGATCCCAGCATTGTTGACCACCAAGGTCGCCGGCCCCCAAATCTCCTCGCATCGTGCGAAGACCTGATCGATATCCGCTTCTTCGGAGACATCGCCCTGAGCGGTGACGACATGGCCGCCCTCGTCTCTGATCAACGCGGCGGTGGCTTCCAAGGTCTGTTCGTTTAGGTCGTTCGCGACCAGCCGCACACCCTCTTCGGCCAGCCGCAAGGCGATCGCCTTGCCGATGCCGGCGCCAGCACCAGTGACGACGGCGATATGGTGATCGAGACCCCTCACTCGATCTCCTCCTGAATGCCCGAGGCCTGGCGCGACCGCCGTACTGTGGCGAACATCAAAATCCCGTAGATCACGAGTAGAGAGAACGAGAAAAGGGTGGTCAGAACGCCGAATGCAAACAGGTTCGGATGGATCTCAACGGCGAACGTTCCGTAAATCGCCATCGGCATGGTGACGTCCGAACCACCCGTGAACAGGGTTCGCGGAAATTCGTCATAGCTGAGCGTCAGGGCGAACAGCATCGCCGACAGGACGCCCGGGAAGATCATCGGGAAGGTGACTTTTCTAAAGGTGCGGCCGGGCGGCACGCCTAGCAGCCAGGCCGCCTCCTCGATCGATTTATCGAACCTATTGAAGATCGCCAGCATGACCAGGAAGGCGAAAGGATAGGTGTAGACCACGTGCAGCACGAAGGCCGTGCCCCACCATGTCCGCTCGATTCCCAGATCGTTGGAGACCAATGCCATGCCGAGGCCGAGAAGCACGCCCGGTACCATCATGCCCAGCACGACGATGTAAAAGACGATCCCCGAACCCTTGAAGTGAGTTCTGAAGGCCTGCGCGGTTAGCGTGCCCAGCACCGTCGACACCACCATTGTCGCAAAGGCCAGCGTCAATGACCGGATCAGCGCCTCGCCGATCGGCAAGGGTGCGACCCGCGACGGCGGCGCGAAGCCGAGCACATGCTCGTACCAGTAGGTCGACCACTCGATGATCGGGAACTGCGGTCCGCCCTCTGGCCCTGCCTGGAAGCTTAGGATGCCCATTACAATGAAGGGGCCGTAGAGGAAGATCAGAAACAGGGCGGTGTAAAACGCCAGGCTCCAGCGAAAGACGCCAAATCTTTGCATGCCGATCGCCCCTACAACTCGCGCCTGAGGTTGACGAGTCTCAACAGCAAGGTGACCACGACGGCGGTCACGATGGTCAAGATCACGCCGATCACTGCTGCAAAGGCCCATTTGAGGGAACCGACCTGGGTGACGATGATGTTGCCCAGCAAGTTGGTTTTGCGGCCGGACAGTGCGGCGGAGGTCGCAAACTCGCCAAGAACCATGACGGACACGAAGATTGCGCCGACCACAACGCCGGGCAGACTGAGCGGGAAGATGATGCGCCGGAAGATCGTCCAGGACGAGGCGCCCAGATCGCGCGCTGCTTCGATCAACGCATCATCGATACGGGCCAGCATGAAGGCGATCGGCCCGACCATGAAGACCACGTAGATCTGCACCATGCCGACAACGACGGAGAACTCGGTGAAGAGCAAATAGTCGATCGGCTCGGTGATAACGCCGATGTCTTCCAGCAGCAGATTGATCGCGCCCTCCCGTCCCAGCATCGGACGCCAGGCCAAAACGCGGATCAGGAAAGACGTCCAAAACGGAATGACGCAGGCCACCAAGACGATGGTCTGGATAGCCCTGTTTCGAATGTAGCGCCCGATATAGAGCGCGACCGGATAGCCGACGACGAAAGTGCAGGCGAGGACGATGATCCAGATTTTCAACGTGCGCAGCAGCGACGCGACATAAGTCTCGGAGCCGAAGAAGTCCTGCCAGGACTGCGTCGTCAGATCCGAAGAGATCGAGAACGTGCTCTGTGTCCAGAAGCTGACATAGACCATCATGGCCAGCGGCAGGATCAGGAACAGGGTCATCCAGAACATGCCAGGCGCAAGCAGCAGTAAATGCCGGTTGCGTTCGAAGAAACTGCGGCCCCTACGGCCCTTGCCGGACGCCTTATGCGTGACGGTATCGGCGGTGGTGTCGGTCATGCCGCGTCTCGAACTGCGCTAGCTTTGATCAAGTTTCCCGCCTCGTCATACAAAAGCGCGTCCTGAACGCGCCAGGTAAGCCTGCAGGCCTCACCACCAACAATATCGATCGGGTCGGCGCGGCTTAGGTGCCGTTCCACTTCAAAGACGCCGCCATCCGCTCGCCGGAAGATGTAAAGCACCCGGCTGCCCATGAATTCGCTGGCAATGAACGTCAGATCCATCGCGGCGTTGCCCTCAGGAACGGTTCCGCCGGCCTCCAAAAACTCCGGCGCGTCATGCCGAATGGCGTAAGACCGTGCGTCCAACACGCCGGTTGGGAGAGGCAGCCGCGTGCCGCCATGCACGAAGGCGCCGTTTTCGACAGTGCCGCCTAATATGTTGTAGGCATTGAGAAACCGGGCGACACGGACGGTGGCTGGTTGGTGAAAGACTGTGTTGGGATCGGCAACCTGGGCCGCGCGGCCGTCATCAAGCACGATCATCCGGTCGCCCATCGCCAGCGCTTCCGCCTCGTTGCCTGTCACATGCATGAAGGTAACGCGTAACGCTTCTCGGATTTTGCGCAACTCTACCGTCATGCGCTCGCGCAGATTCGCGTCCAGGGCACCGAGCGGTTCGTCAAGCAGGCAAATCTTGGGCTCGGTAACCAGTGTTCTTGCCAGGGATACGCGCTGTTTCTGGCCGCCGGAGGTAGCCCCCACCGAGCGATCGCCCAACCCCTCAAGGCCGACCAACTCCAAGATCGAGGCAACACGTCGCTGCACTTCTGCGCTGTCTGTAACTGCATCGCCTTCGCGATAGCGCAGGCCGAACGCGACGTTGTCGGAGACTGTCATATGCGGGAACAGCGCGTATTTTTGCTGAACGAAGCCAAGGCCGCGCTCGTGGGTTCGCGCGTAGGTGATCTCCTCGCCATTCAGATAGATCTCGCCGCTATCGGGCTGATCCAATCCAGCGATGAGGCGCAGAAGTGTCGATTTTCCAGACCCTGACGGGCCGAGCACCGTGAGGTACTCGTCGTCCTGAGCTGTCAGAGAAAGGTCCGAAATGGCGACCTTGCCCCGAAAGCTCTTGTTCAGCCCCTTAAGCTCCAGCATGCGCGAGCGCTTCCCTGACGGCCGCCTGAAGACGACACGTTGTGTTCAACATAATCCTCTGACTTTGGTCGGCAAAAGTCAAAATGTTTTCGGGATGGCTTGCCATTTTTCTTACATAAACCGTGTTTTTGGGCTATTCTTCAGGTGCAACGAGCGTTTGAAAACGCATTTTGTCGACTGAGTGCGTTTATGAGCGACGAATTGACAGTGCTGACGGAATGGATATTCCCGACCAAACCACGGTTGGCGCAAGGCCGACCCCTCGCTATGTCGCCATTAAGCACCAGATCGCGTTGGCGATCGATGAGGGCAGCCTTCCGCGCGGAACGATTTTGATGGAAGGCCCCATTGCCACGATCTTTGGCACCAGCCGCACACCGGTCCGAACGGCGCTGAACGAACTTTGCGATGGCGGCCTTATCTCGCGCTTCGAAGGTCGAGGGTTCGTGGTTGGCGCAGACGGCGAGGTCAAGCCGCATAGAACCCCCGTGACCCGGTCCATGCTGGGGCTGCGCGAACCGCCATCGGCCGAACCGCCGCCGGCCAGCGCCGACCGCATCGCCCGAACGATCGAAAAAAGCTTGGTGCTGGCGTTGCCGTTCGGTTTGCACCGGATCAACGAAAAGGCGGTCGCCGATCATTTTGACGTCAGCCGAACGGTGGTGCGAGAGCTGTTCTCGCGCTATCAGGATCGCGGCCTCATCCGAAAGGACCGAAGCAATCACTGGACCATCGGGCCGCTGACGGCGCGCGACGTCTCCCATTTCTTCGCCATTCGGGGCCGCCTGGAACCCCTGGCCTTGATGGATAGCGCGGCGCACATCTCGGGTGCCGAGATTGCCAGGATGCGCCGGGACCTTGATGAGGCGATGGACGATGTCGAGGGGCTTGACGCGGATCGCATCGATGCGCTTGAGACTGACATCCACATCACGCTGTTGGCGCAATCCCCCAATGCAAGCCTGCTGCGGATGATCCAGCAAAGCCACATCGCACTGGTGGTCAATCAGGTTTTTGCTTCGTTCGTGGGGCCAAGGCCCTTCGAGATTGCCTTTCGAGAGCACGCGATGATCCTGGACTTTCTTACGCGCGGTTCTCACGCTGCTGCAGCCCAGAACCTGGAAGAGCACATACGGCTGTCGTCCCACCGAACGCGTCAACGCTTGATGGCGATATCCGTGTTTCCTGAGCCGGAATTGCCGCATTATCTCGTCCGTCAGACCCTTTGAAATCGGCGAGCCGGCCCTTGGGAAAGGGAGCTCTGCCAGCTGCGCACTAGGTAGTTGTGCTCAGTCATGATCGTGTCCCACACGATGACCCGAGACATCCGGGTTTCGTAGTCGCCGCCCTCCCTGACTTCGCCCTTGTCGAATATCACCCGGCCAGCTTGGTCGCGGATATCATCGGCGGCTGGTTTTCCGGCATACCAGAAATCCCACTCGGTCTCGCTGAGGTAGGGCCGCACAGCGTAGGGGTTCGCCACATAGGCGCCGGCCCGTGCCATCAGTGCGCCGGCGCGACCGCTGAGCCACCAGTTAAGGTAGTCGTAGGCCGCATCCAGTTTCCAACCTGACGCCTGCGAGGAGACCGACAGCCCGCCAAACCAGCCGCGGTAGCCTTCCTTGGGGGTCGTCATTCGCGCTTGGATACCGTTTGCCCGCAATTCGGTAAGGCCAGACCACCAAAGTGAACCGATCGTCGGCTCGCTGGTGCTAAAGGCCGCGATGGCCTCGGACTCGTCGGTCCAGCAGCATCTGAAATGACCGTTTTGCAGATAGCCGCGTAGTTTCGCCGTCAGCTGATCGATTTCCTCCAGGGTCAGCCCGCCGATATCGCTAACCCGTAGTTCTCCATGCGCTCGAAGGGCCAGAAGCATGTCGAGCGTTCCAATGGCGGCATCGCTTTGAAGAATGGTCCGGCCCCGCCATCTTGAATCGAGCAAGGTGCCCCAACTGTCCAGGGTTTTGGGGTCCGCGCCGGTCACGGCAAAGCTGTCGGCATTATGCACGGTTGGTACCATGCTAATCCGGTCTGACGGCGTATCCCCCAAGGAGCCGTCGAGTTGGACGAACAGTCGTTTTGACGGGTCACCGCCACGCGGGCGGGCAACATCGGGTCTCAATCTTCCCTGTTTAGGCAGGGCATTGATCTCGTCCCATCTGTCGATCCGCGACAGGTCGATCGGTTGGATGGAGCCCGTCGGCCATGTCAGGTCGATATCCTGGAACCATTGGTCATAGACATCGAAGTCGTTCGGCTGCAACGCACCCATCCGCTGGGCGGCTGTGCCGTCGCGCGTTATGAACTCAAATTCGACTCCGATGTCCCGTTCGGCCGCTTGGCAAATAGGCGGGGTTTGCGTGACCGAGGTACCGAGGATGCGAAGACGATCACGAGCCCGCCGCACATTTGGTGCTGCAAGTCCAATATCGACGACGTTGTCCTCGTCCTGCATGTCAGTCGGCCGTCTCGTCGACGATCTCGATTTCCATGAAGGTCAGATCGGTCTCGCCGCCATTGACGACATTGTGCTCAACACCGGTTTTCCGAGCATAGGGCTGGTGTTGGGTGAGATCTGCCGTCATGGTCTCTCCTCCTGGCAGCTCCAGGAGAAGCTTGCCGTCCGTGAGAGGGACGACGACATAGTCATGCCCGTGGACATGCCATCCTGTCTCCGCGCCGGGTTTGAAGCGCCATTCGGTGACGATAACGCGCCCATCATTGACGTGAACGATCGGTGTCGCTGCTGGTCTGTCTGCCATGCCCTCTCTCCCAGCTCTATTGCAATCCACTCAGCGCTGCCTCGACAGCCAAGCCCAAACGGAACAGGCGTTCGTCCTGTCCGCCCGGAACGCTGACAAGGATGCTGGTTGGCAACCCATTTGCGTCCTTACCGCAGGGAAGTGCGAGGCCGGGCAGGTCGAGGAAGTTGCCGAGCGACGTGTTCCGCAGTGTCTTGAGGTTTATTCGATGGAAATAGTCATTGTCGGCCTCCAGCGGCGCGATCTCAGGTGCGGTCAAGGCCGTGGTCGGCATGGCGATAAGGCCGTCATCGAACGCCGCGATCTTTTCAATCAACCTAGCGCGACCATCTCTAAGCGCGGCCACATTGGCCTCGCTCATCCCTCGCCCGATCATGATCCTGTCGACCACGCGACTGTCGATGCGCCCGCAATCCGGACCGTCGACCAGCGTCCGATGTTGTTCGTACGCGTCTGCGGCGACGATCGTGCCGTGATCGGCAATGATCGAGACGGCTTCCTTAATCACATCCGACAGGCCGGTTTCGACTTTCATCCCGGCGCTTTCGAGGGTGCGAACAGCATCCTCGAAGTTGCGCGCAACGGCATCGTCTAGATCGTCCATAACGACTGCATCGGGAATGATCAGCCGCTGCCCCGACAACTCGCCTTGTGGGACAGACTCCACCAGCGCGCCCCGCAAGGCCCGATCAAGCAGAATGCAGTCTTCGACCGTACGAGCCAGCGGGCCGATGGTGTCGTGGGTCCGCGACAACAGAAAAACACCTGTCCGGTCGATGCGTCCCTCGCTGGATTTGTAGCCAACCAGTCCGTTGAATGAGGACGGAATACGAACCGAACCCCCGGTGTCTGTACCGATCGCACAGGGCGCCATATTGGCGGCCACAGCGACGCCCGAGCCGGAAGACGACCCGCCTGGAATGCGCGCCACCTCGGCGTCATGTGGGTTATGAGGGGTTCCGAAATGGGGGTTTAGACCGAGGCCTGAATAGGCAAATTCGGTCAGGTTCAGTTTACCCAGCGAGATCATCCCGGCTGCCGCCACATTGGCAACCGTTAAGGCATCTTCCTGTGCCGGTTCAGCGTTACGGTAATAGTCCGACCCGCCGGTAGTGATTTCGCCCTTGAGGTCAAATAAATCCTTCCAAGCAATCGGAACGCCGTCGAGTGCCGAAACCGGGTTCCCCGTCCTCAGTCGCTCAGCGCTTTTGCTTGCCTCGCGAAGCGCCCGATCGCGCGTAACGGCCAGAAAGACCGGCGAGGTCTGCTGGTCAATCCTGGCGAGGTAATGCTCGGCCAGTTCGACTGGATTAGCCTCGCCGGCCGCTAAGGCGCGTCCGATAGCGGCGGCGGGTTGTCGGGAAAGGGTTTCTACGTCGCTCATGCCAGATGATTGCGAATGCGGCCCATCAGGGCGGCGCGATCGGCCCGTGCCTGAAGCGATGTCGGCATGTCCACTTCAACAAAGCTGACAGGCTTATGAGGTTGTAGCTGGCCGATCAAATCCATATCCGCCGAGATCACTGTCCCGATCATAAAATAGCCGCCACCGGAAACCGCATCGCGATGCAGCACGATCGGTTCGGTTCCGCCCGGAACCTGGATCGACCCGTACGGGTAACAGCCATCAACGATATTCGACGGATCGGAGCCCGCGCCGAACGGCTGTTTCCGCTCGACAAATTCGAGCGGATTGCCGCCTCGGAAGCGATAGCCCATGCGGTCGGCTTCAGGCGCGACCTTCCATTCATCGTCAAAGAAGCTCTTTTGAGCCTTCTCGGTAATGCGATGCCAATAAAGACCAGGCATGACACGCAGTTCGGTCGGGGAACCAAGGCCTCGTCGTAGTTCCACCGGCATCGATGCGCCAGCTTTGTTTGCGTCCGAGGGTCCAATCGGCAACTCGTCGCCGGCCTGGATGGCGCGTCCATCGATTCCGCCTAACGCCCCGATGGCATAGGTCGACCGGCTTCCCAGCATCGGCGGTGTGTCGATACCGCCCGATACCGCGATATAGGCGCGTGCGCCTTCGGACAGAAATCCGAAGCTCAATCGTTGGCCAGCCTTAACAGGCAGTCCTGTCCAGCCCGCCTGTTCCTCGCCATCGATCAGCACCGGAATATCCGCCCCCGTGACCGCGACAACGGCATCGGCGGTGAATTCGATCTCCGGCCCCATAAAGACGGCCTCTAAACCCGCCGCGCCTTCGTCGTTTCCGACCAGAAGATTGGCCGTCCGCAGGGCCATGCGGTCCATGGCGCCGCCGATGGGGATACCGAGATGGAAGTAACCGGGTCGGCCCAGATCCTGGATTGTCGTCAGAAGACCTGGCTGGATGATCTTAAGAGCCATAGAGGGTCTCCGTCAGTGACTTATTGGTACCGTCAATGTCGTTGTTGAAGTCCGCCAGATTGAAGGTGACGTTCCGGATGAGCGGGGCAAACTTGCCGGTCTCGACGTCCTGCTCGATCTGGTCGTGCTCGTCCCGGCCGATCGGCTTCCATTTCACGATGTCGCCCGGCTTGAAGAAGACCATGAAGTCGGACAGGTAGCTGACGGTCTGGGTCGGGTCGTAGATCGGCATCGGCGTAATGCCGAACATCTGATAGCCGCCAGCCCCGCGCACCGAATAGATGCAGCCGAAGCAGCCGCCATGACCCACGGTCAGTTTCGGCGTGTCCGTTCGCGGCCGCAGATATTTGGGAACCTCAAGCTGCCGCTCGCGGTCGACAAGTTGGTAGAGGAACGGAAGGCCAGACACGAAACCTACCATCGAGACGAACCAGGGCGATCCGTGATGGGCGGCGATGAACTCCTCGGCCGACGCCATCCCGTTCACCCGAGCGGCGAAATCAAGGTCGGTGGCCTCCGGGTCCTGGTGCCGCTCGCGAAACCGCATCAAGGTCTCATGGGTCCAGGGGTCTTGATAATAGACCGGGATCTCGATGATCCGTGTCGCGATTTGCTTTTCCGCGCTTTCGGCTGCGGTTTCGAGAGTCTTCAGTTCGGCCAACAGATCGTCCGGTTTGATCTGGTCCGGATCGAATTTGACCTGCAGCGATGCGTTCGCCGGGCAGATCTCTGTGACGCCCGATATGTCCGCGTCGCGCACGGCATTCGTCATCGACAGGCTTTTGAAAAATGCGTCGAGCGACATTTCCTCGTCGACTTCGACGAAGATGTGTTCGTCTCCGCCAAATGAGTAGCGTGTCTTCATCGTCGCGAGCCTCCTTCGGCCTTATTCAGCCGCTATTGGGTTGGCGTCCAGCCAATGTTCCAAGAATTGCGTATGGGTTCTGCCGGCCGCCACGTCGCTATCGGCAAGCAAAGCCTTGTAGAGGGGCAGGGTGGTTTTCAGGCCGCCGATCCGTGTGGCGTTCAATGCAGCGTCCAGCCGCTTCAGAGCGTCAGTGCGGTCACTCCCGTGCACAATCAGTTTGCCGAGCAGGGAATCGTAAAAGGGCGGGATGGTGTAGCCATCGTAGAGCATGGTGTCGAACCGCACGTCCTGGCCGCTAGGGTATTCCAACCCAGACACTACGCCAGGGAACGGCATGAAGCCGTTGGATGGGTCTTCGGCATTGACCCGTACTTCGATGGCATGGCCGTTCAGTTTGACATCGCTTTGATCGAACCATAGTGGCTCGCCCATGCAGATCCGAATCATGGCTTCGACCAGATCGATTCCGGACACCATCTCGCTAACCGGATGTTCGACCTGGATACGCGTGTTCATTTCGAGGAAATAGAACTCGTCCCGCGCATCGTCATAAAGATACTCCAGCGTGCCCGCACCGCGATATCCAACGGCCTCTGCCATGGCCACCGATGCTTTGCAGATGCGTTCCCTCGACGCGTCGCTAAGGCCGACCGCCGGCGCCTCTTCCCACACCTTCTGTCGTCTGCGCTGCAGCGAGCAGTCACGCTCGTAGACGTGGACGGCGCGATTGCCATCCCCCAGCACCTGCACTTCGATATGTCGGGCGTTCTCAACCATGTATTCCAGATAGAGGCCGCCATCGCCGAATGCCGCCTGGGCCTCGGCCTGGGCTTGCGCGAACAGGCGCTTTAGATCGTCGGTGTTCCGTGCAACGCGAATCCCGCGTCCTCCGCCGCCGGCCGCCGCCTTAATCATGACTGGAAAGCCGACCTCTTTGGCAACCGCGTCCGCCGCGTCCAGGTTTTCCAAACGGCCGTCGCTTCCAGGCGTGGTCGGCACCCCGGCGGCCTTAGCTGCGGCGCGCGCTTCAACCTTGTCGCCCATCCGGCGAATGGTTTCGGGCGATGGGCCGATGAAGATCAGCCCGGCTGCTTCCACCGCAGCCGCGAAGTCGGCATTCTCGCTTAGGAAGCCATAGCCGGGATGCACGCAGTCCGCGCCGCTGTCCTTTGCTGCCGCAGTGACACGCTCGATATCAAGATAGGACTTGGCCGCCTGAGGTGGGCCGATCTCCACGGTCTCATCAGCCAGCCTGGCGGCGAGCATATCCCTGTCAGCCTCTGAGCAGGCTTGAACCACCCGCATTCCCAGCGCCCTGGCCGCCCGGTTCACCCGGACAGCAATCTCGCCTCGATTGGCGATGAAGAGGGTTTTGCCGCTGAGACTCAAGGCTTAACCATCCACTTCCAAAATGACTTCGCCGGCCGTAATCGGCTGTTCATTCTCGACCAGATAGCGGGCGTTGGTGCCGCTGGTGTCCGCCTTCACCTCGTGGAAGGTCTTCATCACCTCAACCAGTCCGACGACGGCGCCTTCGGCGACAGCACTACCATCCTCAATAAAGGGCGGTTCTTCGGGCGACGGGCGGCGATAGAATGTTCCGGGGAGGGGGGAGCGGATTTCCTTGGTCGTCATGATAACCCCATCTTCGTCAAGCTGCTGATTGCGCGGCTGGCGCCACGATTGCAATATCGTTGCTTTCCAGGCCGTTTCGCACGGCGGTACCGATGGCCAGTGCGCCTGGCGTATCGGAGTGAAAGCAGATCGATTCAAAGTCGATGTCGATATCGACCCCGTCGACCGTCGCCACCTTGCCCTCCAAACACGCGCGCACACATTTGTCGGCAATCGCCTCAGGTTCGAGTGCGCGCATCTTCCGGGTGAAGACGATGGAACCCGACTTGTCATAGTCCCGGTCGGCGTAGAACTCGCGAACCACAGGGCGCCCGGCTGCCGCCGCCAACCGATATGTTTCGGAGATATCCATACAGAATATGAAGGCTTTCGGCGCCGTATTGGCCATAGTCTCGATAAGGCGCTGCGACAGCGCCTCGTCCTTGGCCGCCGTCATGTACAGCGCACCGTGGGGCTTCACATGCTGCAGGTCTGCTCCATGTCGACGGGCGAATTCTCGTAGTGCGCCAACCTGGTAGACGATGTCGTTGACCAGTTCTTCGGTTGAGGCAGCGATCGGTCGTCGGCCAAAACCTTGAAGATCGCGATAGGCCGGGTGAGCGCCGATCTGCACGCCATTGTCCACCGCCAGACGCACCGACCGATCCATGATATTGGGGTCGCCGGCGTGAAATCCGGTGGCGATGTTGGCCGAGCTGATCAGCGGCATCAGCGCGTCATCTGGCGCATCGCCATACGCCCAGTGTCCGAAACCTTCGCCCATATCGCAGTTCAGATCGACCGACGTTCGCGCCACTAAGCCACCCTCAAAGAGTTGCGGGGTGCGGCCTCCATCGCCAGACCCTCGCACTCAGTATTGTGCAGGCGCAAGAAATTGGAAAACAAGAATTTATGAAAGTGCCTGTTCAGAAATTCAGATAAAGTGGCAGGCCCGCAACCACCCACAAAACCCATGCCCTTTAACCTCCGCCATCTGAAATATTTTATCGCAACGGCCGAGCTTGGACAGGTCAGCCAAGCAGCCATGGAACTCTCTATCTCCCAGTCGGCGATCACTACTGCGATCAAGGATTTAGAGCAGACGATAGGCGCACAGCTTTTTGTCCGCTCCTCGCTCGGCATGACATTGACGGAGGTCGGGCGCCAGTTCCTGGGGTCGAGCTATGAGATCCTGTCCAAGGTGGACGAGGCGATGCAGGTCCGACCTGCCGCCAAGGTCGCAGGAACGCTACGGTTGGCCGCAACCTATACCGTGATTGGTTATTTCCTTCCCTATCATTTGGACCGCCTAAGCCGCGACTACCCCGATCTTGAAATCAGCATTGTCGAGCTAGAGCGAACGCAGATCGAAGATGGTCTGATGAATGGCGACTTCGACATGGGAGTCGCGCTGACCGCCAACATCGTCAGCGATGACATTGGATCGGAGTTGCTGATCAAATCCCCGCGCCGCCTTTGGGCGTCGACCGGCCATCACCTTCTGGGTCGGGAAACCGTTCGATTTGCCGAGATAGCCAAAGAACCCTTCATCATGCTGACTGTCGACGAGGCAAGCGATACGGCCATGCGGTACTGGCGCCGCACACGCTATCGGCCGAACATCCTGTTGCACACGTCTTCTGTAGAAGCCGTCCGATCCCTTGTCGCCAACAATCAAGGCATCTCAATCTTGTCGGACATGGTCTATCGCCCATGGTCGCTCGAGGGTCGCCGGCTGGAGACCATCGAGGTGCATGAAGACATTCCACCGATGGAGGTTGGGTTGGTTTGGCGCAGAAATGCAAAGTTCAGCCCCGCCATGGAGGCTGTTCGCACATACTTTCGCAGCCAGTTCCTAAATCCGCATGTCCCGCCAGGGCGCGGTCTCTAGCCTACGTCCAGTGGGCGACTGAGCGCTTTTCGAAGCTCTCGCGGAACTGCTCGGTCGATTTCGGTAGAACCTCGCCCGTCTCCCAGTCCAAAATCACGGCGTATCGACGGACAGCATCCATGTCGTTGATTTCGCCGTCCTTGTACATCTTGGCCACCGCTTCGGGGTCCATACGCGCCCAGTCCTTTCGATTGGCGCGGATCTCGGCGCGCGCGGCGTCAGTAGCAACTTGGTCGATCTCATACTCCAGGATATCGGGGTCGATGGGCTTGATGACGACGCCATAGTCGGTCTTCGCGCGCTCGACGGAGATGTAGTCGTCGATCACGTCTTCCTTTACGGCCTCTGGGTCGCGGTCAAGCGGGTCGCCGAATCCGCCGCCGCCGGCGGTGGGTCGGCTGAACGTATCCCCGGCGCTTATCGGGTGGTCGGAGAACACAGAGCCCAGCCAGTGCTCGGCATCCTCATCCCGCGGCCTGATCGAAAGGCCATGCGGCATGGAGGGCAAACCGCCATTGGTGCCCCAGACAACGGCCCGCTCGCGGTCGCAGATATAGGAGATCACGGATTTCTCCGAGTCGAGCAGGATCGAGGATTTGAAGACGCCGGCGCCGCCACGCCATTTGCCGGGGCCGGGCGAGTCCTGCTTGATCTGAAATTCGGTCGTGATGACCGGATTGACCCGCTCATTACCTTCCGACGGCTGGGACATCAGGCCGGTGCCGAAGCAGGCTGTCGTCGCGTCGGACCCGTCCTTGCCGTTGCGACCGCCCCAGCCCCCGGGCAGCCACTCGTAGAACATGTAGATCGGCTTTTCTTCCTTGCGCAGATCAATGCCGCCGGCGAGCAGATATTCGAGGTTGAAGGCACATGCGATTGCCCGCTCCGGCATGATTTCGGACCACATTTCGAAGATCGAATTCATGATCTTCTCAAAGGGCATCAGGAAGCCGGTGACCGCCGTCGGCCATTCGGCACTGACCACCGTGTTCGAGGGCGCCTTGATGTCGAAGACGCGGTAGAAGCCGCTGTTTAAGGGCAGGTCTGGAAAAAACGTCTTCATGCCCGCGGCGACGGCCGAGAAGGTCGCACCGTGGCCGGAGTTATAGATCGAGGCGATGGTTGGGTGGCTGCCTTCGAAATCGTATTCGATACGGTCGCCCTTGATGGTCATCTTGATCTTGATGGGGATCATGCCTTCGCCCCCACCCGGATCGCGATCGATGTAATCAACCGTCTCCCACGTGCCGTCGGGCAGGGCAGCGATCCTCTGGCGGGCGGAGCGTTCGACATAGTCTTGAACCGCCGCCATGCCCTGAGTGACCTGATCGCGACCATACTTCTTGACCAAGCGCAGAATCTCTCGTTCGGCCACCGCTGTCGCCCGCTCCTGCGAATGCATATCGCCGATGATCGAATTTGGGTCGCGGGTGTTGGCGGCGATCATGTTGCCGATGTCGGAGCAGAACTCCCCCTGACGGAACAGCCGGATCGGCGTGATCCGTACGGCCTCGCGAAACATGTCCCGCGCCGTCACGTCGAACGAGCCCGGTACCGATCCGCCCAGATCGGCCCAGTGGCCGTTGGATTGCGAAAAGCCGATGATGACATCGTCGTCGAAAATCGGCCTGATCAGCCGCACATCGCTGAAATGGGTGCCGCCGGCGTAGGGGTCATTGATGGCGTAGACATCGCCCGGCGCCATATCGCCCTTAAAGGCGCGGATGACATCCTTACAGGTGAAATGCAGCGTGCCAACATGGACAGCGATGTCGGCATTGCCCTGGGCAACCGACTCGCCGTCAGCGTCATGCAGACAGTTGGAAAAGTCGCGATTGTAGATCACGAAGGAATAACAGGTGCGCAGCATCTGCTCCGCCATCTGATCGACGGCGGTGATGAACGAATTCTTCAGCACCTCGAACGTGACGGGGTCGAGGCCCTTGCCAGAAATCGTATTCATGGGGGCAGCTCCCTAAACCCGAATGAGGATGTTCAGATAGGTGTCGACGGTGGCCGAAGTCCCAGGCGGGATCACGGTCGTAGAGTCAACCTGTTCGACAATGGCCGGTCCGGATATTTCAGCGCCGGCGGTCAGTTTCGTGCGATCATAGACACCCGCATTGTGCGCCTTGCCGTCGAACCAGACATCGCGGTGACCATCGGCCTCCGGCGTATTTTGCGCGACCGGATGGCTTGGCAGTTCAGCTTTCGGGACCATGCCGGTCGCCTTTACGGCGACGCGGAAAATACTGACCGGTGCGTCGTCGCGTCGGAAATTGTACTCGCGCTGATGCTCGGTATGAAAACCTTCGATGAGGTCTTCGACGCTGGTGACGTTCGCGGGAACCGAGACCGACAAAGACCGCCACTGGCCCTGATACATCATCTCGGCAGAGCGCTGCAGCACGATGTCGCCCGGCTCTACCCCCTCATGCCGCAGACGCTCCAGCGCATCGCGCTCAATCTTCTCAAACGCGGCTTCCAAATCTTCCGGCTTGGTGGACGCAGCGTCAGCCATGAAACTGTCGGAGAAATCGTGCTGAATATCGACAAGCAGACAGCCCATTGCGGAGGTGACACCAGGATTCGGCGGCACAATCACCGTCGGGATCGAAAGCTCCTTGGCGACAGCGGCTCCATGCAGGGCGCCCGCGCCGCCAAATGCGACGAGGGCGAAGTCTCTGGGGTCATAGCCGCGTGAGATCGATAGCAGGCGCACCGCGTTGGCCATATTGGCGTTTGCGACATCGACGATCGCCTCGGCGGCCTGATGCAATTCCATACCGAAAACGTCGGCGACGGTCTCCTTGACCGCTTTCTCAGCCAACGCGGGATCGAGGATAATGTCGCCGCCGGCCAGCGAGGTGCCGAGACGGCCCAGCACAACGTTGGCGTCGCTGTTGGTGGCGACCTCGTTGCCGTTGGAATAGCAGGCGGGGCCCGGGTCGGCGCCGGCCGATTGCGGCCCGTTTCTCAGCGAGCCACCCTCATCCCGCCAAGCCAGCGAGCCGCCACCAGCGCCGATGGTTAGCACCTCAATGCTCGGAAAGCGGATCGGGTAGCCGAATTCGATATACCAGTCCTTCGTAATGCGGGACTCGCCTTCATAGGCCAAGGATACGTCGGTACTGGTTCCGCCCATGTCGAAGCCGATGGAGTTCGGGAACCCGCACAGATTGCCGATGAAACGGCTGGCGATGGCCCCGGCAGCGATGCCGGACCCTGCCAACCGAGCCGCGAAATCCTTCACGCTGGCCGGCGTCATCACTCCGCCGCCGGAATGCAGCAGCAACAGATCCCGGGCATAGCCGCCCTCGACCAGCTTGTCGTTTAGATCGGAGACGTAATTGACCACGACCGGCGAGACCACAGCGTTGGCCATCGTGGTCGAGAACCGCTCATGTTCGAATATTTCCGGCATGATCTGCGAGGAGATCGAGACCGGCACCCCTGGCATGACCTCGGCGAGCACGTCGCGCATGCGACGCTCATTCTCACCGTTGACGTAAGCATTGATGAAACAGACGGCGACTGACTCAACGCCCCGGCGTTTCAAGATCCCCGCAACCCGTCGCGCCTCATCTTTGTCCAAGGGGTGGGTCACCTTGCCATGGACATCAACCCGCTCCTTAACCGACAGCCGATCTCGGCGCGGAATGTAAGGTTTGGCGACATCCTTATAAGTGTCCCAGAGGTCCTCTTTGTTGGATCGGCGGATTTCGACAACATCGCGAAAGCCTTCCGTGCAGATCATGGCCGTGCGGGGCAGGCGCCGTGTGATCAGCGCGTTGGTTGCTACTGTGGTGCCATGAGAAAAGAGTGAGACATCGGCAAGATCGATATCAGCATCTTTGACGCCGTTGAGAATGGCGATCATGGGATCGTGGGGTGTCGATGGCGTTTTCTCGATGGAGATCTCGCCGCTCTCCTCATTCATAATGCAGACGTCGGTGAATGTACCGCCGACATCGACTGCAACACGCGTCTTACTCATTGGGTGCTTACATCCGTCCGGGTAGGGTCAATAGAACAATAGCCAGTGCCATGGGGAATGGCGCTGGAGCAGCCTAGCGTCAAGCGGGCAGGGCGTCGATGCGGTTGATATGTCGCTCGCCAGCAACGCGGTGACAGGACGGCACCGGTACCGTCAGCAGCCGCCCGTCACAAAAAGCGTTTCACCGGCCTGGCTTTGGATCAGATTGTGCTGCGCCGCCTTGGTCGCCGCATAGGCGGTCACGATCGCCTTCGGCTGTGACTGGTTAATCGAGCCGATGCTGACGACCCGGCCCCATCCGCGCTCTGCCATCCTGGGCAGACTGGTCTGGAGCATTTCAACAGTCGACCGGAGGTTGACGTTGATCTGAAAGTCGAGGTCTTCGTCGGTCAGACTGGCCAAGTCTGCATTCACCTGCGCCGACGCGTTGATCACGAGAATGTCCAACGCGCCGCAAAGTTCCTCCGTCTTCTCGATCAGCCGTTTCCCACTGCCTCGCCCGGCAAGGTTCATTGCCAGCGGTCGGGCGATACCGCCATTTTGCCTTATGTGCGTGCAAGTCGCTTCCGTCGCTGACAGCGATCGCGCATGGACGACGACTTCCGCGCCGGCCGCAGACAGTCCTTCGGCAATCGCGTCGCCGATGCCTCGGCTCGACTCGGTAACGAGCGCCGTCTTTCCACCGAGCCCGAAGATGTCGTCAAGGGTTCGTGCCATCGACGGGCTCTCTAGCCACCAAATGTGTTTGCAGGATTGCCTGTGACTCCCGGGGTGCAAGCGAACAAGCCGCCGGACAGCGGCGCTTCCGACAATGTCGAGGCAGCCAGTCGTGTTCGGGCGCTGGTGATGTAGAGAGTTTTCAGATCGGCGCCGCCGAAGGCCACGCTGGTCGGTCGCGGAATGGGCAGGTCAATAACGCGATCGAGCCTGCCGTCGGGGGTGTAGCGATTGACCCGCCAGCCATCCCAGATCGCGCACCACACACCGCCTTCGCTATCGGTGCACAAACCGTCAGGGCGGCCATCGCTTTCCGGGACATTGGCGAATACACGGCGATTGGCCAGATTGCCGGTTCCGACGGCAGCGTCATAGACGTAGATGTTTCCCGGCACCGTATCGACGAAATAGAAGTGTTTCAGATCCGGGCTCCAATACAGACCGTTGGCCACGGTGATGCCGCTGGCCTTGCGGTCGGTCTGCCCATCAGCGGTCACGCGGTAAAGAGCCCCGCTAGGGTTGCTGGCGTCCAAGCGCATCGATCCCACCCAAATGGCACCACCAGGGCCGACCTTTGCGTCGTTTAGACGATTGTTGGAGACGCCCTCTTCCGGAATGGCAAGCGTGCCTAGCTCTCCTTTATCGAAATCGAGAAACTCGATCCCGTCTTGAGATGCCACCAGAAGGCGTCCGTCGGCGGAGAACACAATGGCGCTTATGAGTTTGCCGGTCTCACAGCTTTCGTTGAGCCCGGTCTTCGGATCAAAGCGATGCACCGCCGGATAAAGGATATCCACCCAATAGAGTCGTTGTTCTTGCGGGTGCCAGATCGGCGCCTCGCCCAATTGACTGCCCCACGGCAAGACGCATTCGAGGTCGGCGATTTGTTCGGCGATTGCGCTTCGTGCGCGGGGGCGGTGAGAAATCGCGAAAGACCCGGCATGGCCCGTTATCCGGCGCGCGGCGGCGATCAACTCGCGACCGGCCGGGTGGATGTGAGACTGATCCAAGCGCGACGCCGGCCCGAGAACCACCAGCGCCCCGATGGGCGAGCCGTCCTGGCCCGTGATCGCCACGGCAACCGAATTGACCCCAGCCAAATGTTCTTCGTAAGAGACAGCGTACCCTCGAGCCCGCGTCAGGGTCAGGTCCGCTTGCAACCGGTCGGTCGATGTCAGAGTGTTCTTGGTAAACCGCCGCATCTCCAAATCATGGACCAACCCACGTGCAATCGCCGGATCTTGCGAGGCGAGCAGCGCCTTGCCCGCTGCCGTGCAATGCATCGGAACGCGCCGTCCAGTATCGACCTTCACGGCCAGCCCGTCTCCGGATCGCTCGTCCAGATACTGAACTTGATCGCCGTCGACCCGGCATAGCGCAATGGTTTCGCCAAGTTCCGCCGACAGCCGCTCCAGTTCGCCGGCGGCGGCGGACTTCAGATCGAACGTGTCCCAGACACGGTGCGACAGCTCCAAAAATCTTGGGCCCAACATATAGGTGCCCTGCGCCTCGTCCTGGCGAACAAGGCCAAAAGCTGACAACGTCCGCAAAATCCTGACGAAGGTCGGTTTTGGCAGGCCGGAGCGGCGCAGAAGTTCTGCAAATCGAAGGGGCTGGTCGGCGTTGGCCACCGTGTCCAGCAATGTCAGACCCTTTGCCAAGGCGGCGGCCCCTGCGGGGATGGTTTTATCGGCCATGGTCACCCCGCCGCTCGTTCCTTCCTGGCCTCGGCGCCGTCCGCCAACATGTGCGCGATCGTCCATTGCGGCGAATAGCCTAGCGTTTCTCGAATGTGGGCGTTCGACGTGTGATAGAATACGCCTTGGCCCGGAAGATTGACCGGGACTATCGGATAGCCTGTTACGTTGGACATTGCTTCGAGTAGCGAAGCGAAGTCCACGGGGTCGGTAGCGCCAAGATTGAACACCTGGCCCACGGCGTCCGGGTGGGTCATCGCCAATTGAACGCCCTGCACCATGTCCCGTGTGTCGGCGATGTGCATCTGATAAGGCCGACCATGCTCGTTCCGGCAAAGGACGTGGGCGGGATAGCCAGGATCATGCGTTCTCAGCAGTTCCGCGACGGCGAGGTTTCCAAGAATCTCCTGCTGGCGGATACGCGGGCCCAGAAAGAATCGCGGTCCGGAGAAGAAGCTGTTTTCGTCCAGCAGTTCGGTGGCGTCTTGCGCGTGAGAGAACCGCAAGATCACCGTTTCCATCGAACTTGTCCGTTGGTGAAATCGAACGAACTCTCCGCCAAGTAGCTTGGTCAAACCATAAGCGGAGTTGGGATTTAGCGGATGGGCTTCACTGATCGGCAGGTTCTTGGGCGCATTCTCAGGATAGACCTCGCCTGAGCTGGCAAGCACGAAACGTTTGATGCCTGCTTCGCATGACGCGTCGAGCAGAACCCGGGTGCCGTCGACGTTCGACCGAAGCATTGTTTCGCAATCGTCCGGCGCCCAGGACGCAGGCGGTACGTCCGTTCTCGATGACGCCTGCCGTCGTCGTTCCGCTGGCGCCGGCAATGACCGGAAATCCCTTTGGAACCGATCGTGCAACGATCGCCAGAAGTGCTGCCCGCTCGGATTGGGTCAATTCCGATACCTCGCTGGCAAAACCTGGAAACACGATCCCCACGGCCCCGATGACTTCGACAAGCCTGCCCATGGCCGCGTGGTCGACCCCGCTATCCCGTGTGAACGGCGTCGGCGCCACGGGGAGAATTCCGGAAAGAAGCGGCATCTTCGCAAGAAGGTCCATTATATGATACTAGTAAATTATGATTTGAACCTATCTTATGCCGATGAAGAATGCAGCCGCGAAAAGCGACCTGTCATTCGCGCGGCATCAGGCGGCTTGCATCAGGATCTCCGGGGACGTTCCGGAATCCTCACCGACCACCAGCGCTATGGTGTCCTTCGGACTGGGTCTTGGGCGAAGTCGGTCCTGCCGATTTCGGTGGCTCGCTGAAAGCCGAGGATTTGGCAACAAGGTTTGGGTTGAATTCTCTATCGGGTAGCGAATGGAAGACGTCGAGTGCTGCTTCCTAGGCAAATCTTCCTGTTCACGTCGCAGGTGCGCTCTATACCGGGCGAATTCGATCGTTCGAAAGGCAAGCTGTCCTTGTCGGGTGAAACTGTCATAACGTGTGGGAACAGTGCGATCCATAGGGCACCACAAGCTTCCAAGGATTCCCCGGGATGACCGATGTTCCAGCGACAGTCGACGACATAACGCCCGACTGGTTGAACGAAGCGCTGTTCGACAATTTCGAGCCTCGCGCAACTGAGGTCAAGATAACGAAAATAAACGATGACCGAGGTTTTCTTAGCCAGACGTTGCGCCTGGATCTGACATACGACGCGCCATCGGATGGCCGGCCGTCATCCTTGGTCGCCAAGATCAAGCCGAATGACGATACCTTCCGCCAGGCTGCGGCGGAGATCAGCGCTTTCGAACGTGAAGTCGGGTTCTATCGCGAGGTAGCGCCGCGAGTTTCGGTCCGCCTGCCCTTGGTCTATTTTGCGGAGCAAACGCCCAAGGCGAGCGCCCTGGTGATGGAGGATCTGGGGCATTTGACGGTCGGCGATCAGGTGCACGGCATTGCGCATCAATGGACGCGGACGATTGCGCAGAAGATCGCCAAGGTGCACGCGGTGTTTTGGGACAATGCAGCGCTTAAGGAAATCGATTGGGCGCCGGAGCACGACCATTTTCATACGGGAACATTCGTGGAGGCCTGGCCTGCCTTTGCGGACGCTTTCGATCTTCGTCTCGGCAAGCGCGCGATGGAGATTGGGGCGGCCGTCGCTGACAACTTGGATGCGCTTGAACGCCGGATCGCGGAGCGGCCAGCAACCTTGGTTCACGGAGACCTACGCGCCGACAATCTGATGTTCGGGAAGCCTGGCGAGACCGATGAAGTTTTGATGCTCGACTGGCAATTGGTCCACAAAACAAACGCGACCTACGACATTGCCCGCCTGATGGGCGGCAGCGAGCCAGTGCCTGAACGCGAGGGTCATCAACTGGAGATCATTCGGTGTTGGCACGAGTCACTGACAGATGCGGGCGTGGCGAACTACCCGTTCGACGAGGCGCTTAACGATCATCGGCTCTCGGCTCTCCACTGCCTTACGATCCCGGTCAAGTTCCACTATCTCGTTGGGCCTGAACCTGAGGGACGCGCAGGCAGATTGCTCGACGTTATGGCCGAACGCTTTTTCGCCGCCGCGATCGAACTGGACGCGGACAGCGCGATGCCTCGATGACGAAGTGCAAGTCCATGGGCCGCATTGACCGCGCTGTGGCTGCGGTTATGGCTTTGGGGTGAGTTAAGGCCGACTGCGACGGGCCGTTTGTGTACGATGAAGGAGACGCGCGGACGGAAGGGTTTATCGCCATATGAAATCAGTGCCCCTGCGGCTCGGGAAGCCATCTAGCGATGCAGGCAGCGATCGTACGACTCGTCTTTTGTCTATTTGCTGGCGCGCAGCTGGCGTGATGCTGGAGCCGAGGTGAATAGGCTGTCTGCTCGATCGCCAGCCATCACCCGACGCGCTAGCAGGTCTTTGCTTTCATGATCATGGGCAATCAACCTCGCGACCATAGTGGTCGAAGCAGATGGGCACATCAACATAGCAGACGTCTTCGCCCCCTTCATCAATGGGTGGCAAGCAAAAATCTTCAAGACAATGGGCAATGTTATCGTTTCCCCATGTGCAATCGTGTATGTCTTCTAGTCCTGGGCCTTCTATTGCTAGGTCTGTACTTCCTGGCCTTACAGGTACTTCGCATCGGATTCGAACCTCAGCTTCAGAGGCGTCGAAGACTGATTCGTATTCATCGTCAATTGGATGATACGCATCGTAGTAGTTTATGCACTGCGCCCCCCGATCGCTTTGTTGGAAGCCACCATAGCTGCAGTTCAAATAGCTGCAGCGAGCTAGACATCCGGCTAGCGTAATGTCTGGCCTGATCGCGGTCCTTTCGACACACTGATCGCCTCTCTGCACTTGGCCGAAAGAGCCAACGCCGATAGCGCCGCCTTGTCCGTCATCGTAGTCTTGAGCGGACGCCGAGGCGCAAATCAAAAACAGAACAAGCGCCGGCAGGTTGATTTTTGTATATCTCATTTTTGCCCCCATTGCTGTTTACCAATATAGTACTTCAATTCTAACGAAAACGCAACTTTTTGGAGCAAAACTGCCAAGCATTGCGGCAGCATTGCTTGTAGTCTGGGCGAGACAACGTAGACGTCGGGCCGTCGCTCTACTTCAGCATGCAGCCGACCATCCGCGCGTTATCTCAGTTATCAAAGTTGGTCGCCTCTTCTTCGGCATAGGCCCCGTCGCTGTACCTCTTGTAGTCCCATGCCCCTCCAGCCGACACCATTGCCGAACCGACATCTTCGCCAGAGGTAGTGAAGCACTCTGCCATCATGTGGCCGTATCGATTGGTGCCAGTCTCTTCGCAATGCGAAAACCCATTTTGCAAGATGAAGTCTAGGTACCTGGCAGGGCCTTCCCTGATCAACACCGTGACGCAGTCGATCTCACACGTTTGATCTAACTCCGGCGCATCGATCCCCCACAGCCTGATCACCTCGCCGTCCATCTCAAACGTGTCGCCGTCGGTAAAGCGGATGTCAGGGCGAGGGTGGGCGCGGCTAGGCTGGCAGCGCCAAACCGAACCGCAATCCAGAGGCAACGTTTCGGCATTTGCACGCGCACAACCTAGCGCCGATTGCCAGTTTGTTGCGACGCCTGGCTGTTAGAAGGTGCCGTCTTCGATCGTGTATTCAATCGGAATGACCCAGTCAAAGCTGTCCGACACAGTGGCCGTAAAGGCGAACCGATACATTGGATCGAACTGAGCGTCCGTGTCGAAGCTGGCTTGCAAACCGATCTCGAAGTCAAAGCTGAAAGTCTCGATCTCAATTAGCCCTACGATGTCAGCGCTAAAGGAAAATGAATCTTCCTCCTGCACAAAGAATCCGCTGAAGGATCTGCTGAACATGGCCGTTGCCCTCCCCAGTATGTTGCGGGAATGCTGAAAGTCCCCTTCAATAGAACCATGACGACTTAATCGTATTGTGTCCAGGCTGTGCGACTTGTCACTCGGGCAGCGATCGCGTCAGTTCACCGCCTCGTTCTCCCCATCCCTAAGCAGATCGAACACCGCCGTCATGATGCGCTGCCACGTGTGCAGCCCTTCCTCGTCTTTGGCATCCTCTAACTGCGTCCATCTCCGCTCAACATAGACGATCGCTTGGCTCACGTGCTTGTCGAGTAGGATTTTGGCGCTGGCATAGATGTCACGGTCGCTTCATCCCTCCAGCTTATCAGTCACGAGCCGCGCGATCATCTTCGCAATCGCTTCCGCCTGCTCGCGGGTCCAATGATCTGACCATACGAGGTCGGTATCCCGAAAGTGGGTCGTGCACAGGTTGCGATGATTACCGTCGACGATGATCAATGCTTCTCCGTACCGCTTGATCTTGAGAGGTAGGGCGATGTCGTTCATGAGAACAAATTAAGAACATTGTCCTATTGGGAGTCAAACTCCGCCTGCTGTGCCTCGTTGGTCTGTAGCCAAGCGGCTGCCGGGATTTTTTGTGCGCGGAGGGTGGAATGTGCGGTGCACCGATGACCCTGAGAGACATGCTGGACTATCAGGTTGAGAGGCTTCGGAGCATTGGCATTCTCTCAATGGCTGACTTAGTTTCCCATGCAACTGTCCACCACACCGGTGATGATCTGCTGCATGTAATGGCCTCCATACCGACACCCGATGCCCCAATCATAGCCGAGACGGCTGAGACAGAGGAAACAACCTAGGGCCGGTGGCCCGCAACGACGGCGGCTCCAACGCCAGCTTCGTGAGGCTAGAAGAAGTCGAATGAATCGAAGATGGCTTCAGACCGTTGCAAGATATCACCGGCATCAAAGACCCCATCAGCGTCCCAGTCGACGCCATCTGCCGCGCTGGCTTGGCGGGCGGCTTGGATAGCTGGTAAAAGGAGCGCTACAGCGGTCTCCCTAACCGTATCAGCAAGGTCGCCGATCTCACCAAATCGATCGTTATCGACGTTTGAAAAACTGAAGGAGTCGCAAAAGCTGCCGAACCTGTCGGCACTTGTCATGAACCATCGCATCTCAATCTCCCCTTCTATAGTTGCATTTCACTGCAGCTTTAGGTCGAAACATTACCAGAAAACAGACGCGCGGTCGAACGCAGGCTCAAGGAGACCTGGCACCGTCAGTCAAAAAAAGCCGGTGGCGAACGAACGGCGTGACCTTCATGCACCCCGACTCGGTATGGGACGATAACTGAACCTAGGGCCGGTGGCCCGCAACGACGGCGGTGCCGGGATGAAGCGCAGCGGTATCGCAGGCTTTACAAGACCAAGAGATGGCAAGCGCTGGTTCAATGTCTGAGATCGCGGTTCCGAAGTTGTGCGATCTTGATCCTCGCGCTTCCTATATGCTTCCTGTAGCAGCATAGGGCGGCCGGAGAATCTGATAAATCATTGATTTTTATGGAGCGGGCGATGGGATTCGAACCCACGACCCCAACCTTGGCAAGGTTGTGCTCTACCCCTGAGCTACGCCCGCATCCGATGGGTTGCCGGTCTGAATCGACCGGCAGAGCGGGCGGATCATACGCAAAGAAGTCGCCAATGCAAGCCTGCTTTTAGTCGAACGGCTGAACGCCACGAGGCGGCTTGGCGACCCCGGGTCGGTCCCGCTATAACGCGGCGCCATGGAAAGCCAGACAGACACGCCGCAACCGGCCCTGCCAACCAGCCCCGAAGCCCTGCTCGAGCAGTTGGCGGCCTGGAACATCGATCAGACCACCCATCACCATGAGCCGGTATTCACCGTCGAGGAGGCCAAGGAACTGCGCGGCCAACTTCCGGGCGGGCATTGCAAGAGCCTGTTCTTGAGAAACAAGAAAGGTGCCATGTGGCTTGTGGTCTGCAGCGAGGACAGAACCGTCGACCTCAAGGCGCTCGGCCGACGGCTTGAGGGCGGTCGCCTCTCTTTCGGATCGGCCGACCGATTGCGCGATGTTTTGGGGGTCTTGCCCGGATCGGTAACGCCGTTCGCGTTGATCAACGATCGAGACCTGCGTGTGACGCCGGTTCTCGACAAAGCCATGCTGGAGGAAAGCCAGCTGAACTACCATCCGCTGGTCAACACCATGACCACGACGATCGATAGCGCTGATCTGGTGCGTTTCATTGAGGCTTGCGGACACACGCCCCTGATTTTGGATTTGGATGACGGTGGCGACGATCATTAACGCCGGTGAGTGGGGCAATCTTCCTGGGCGGCGTTGCGTTTTGGTTACTCATGGCCCAGATAGGGGGCTGACCTTCGGCCAGGAACGGCCGTTCACCCTACGAACCTCTCTGTGAGACCCGGTATGGAACAGCTCATTGGCCAAGCAGGCCCGGCCCAGGACGTCGTCAAGGACACCGACACACAATCGTTCACGGCCGATGTGATTGAGGCCTCGCAGACCCAGCCCGTGGTCGTCGATTTCTGGGCGCCATGGTGTGGGCCGTGCAAAACGCTCGGCCCGATGCTGGAACAGGCAGTGCGTGCCGCCAATGGGCGTGTGCGGATGGTCAAGATCAATATCGACGAAAACCAGCAACTTGCGGCTCAGTTACGCATTCAGTCGATTCCGACCGTCTATGCCTTCTTCCAAGGCCGGCCCGTCGATGCGTTTCAAGGGGCGGTGCCAGAGAGTCAGATCAAAGAGTTCGTTTCCAAACTGTCCGGCCTGAAGGGCCAGGACGAAAAGGAGATGATCGACCAGGCGTTGGAGCAGGCCGAAGAGTTGATGACGAATGGCGAGGCCGAGCAGGCGCTCGCCGTCTTTGGCCAATTGCTGCAGCACGACAATAGCCTGCCTGCGGCTATCGCGGGTGCGGCGCGGGCGTTGATCGCGCTTGGCCAGACCGACCAGGCGCAGAGCTTGCTGGACGGCGCCCCGGAAGAGGCCGCGAAGGACCCCGCCATTGTCGCCGTTCGCCGCCAGATGGAGCTGGCACAGGCGACCGAGGGAGCGACGAGCGAGATCGGCGAGCTCGAGCGCAAGGTCGAGGCGACCCCAGACGATCACCAGGCCAGGATCGACCTTGCCATGGCTTACTACGCCGCCGATCAGGCCGACGAAGCGACGGATGCCCTGATCGACTCCATTCGCCGCGACAAGGAATGGAATGAAGCGGCGGCGCGGACCAAGCTGCTGGAACTTTTCGAGGCGTGGGGACCGGCCGAT